>DATJYD010000807.1:0-12337 GCA_035499755.1 Fimbriimonadaceae bacterium | reverse complement strand
GTCGGAACTAACCCGCTTTATTGGCGAAGAAGGCGATCCCGTTGCTGCCGGGCTTGCCCTGCGAAGCTCTCGCCACCAATGCAGGCTAAGAAGGCGTCCGATTCTTGGGCACCTTTCCAGGATCAGGCGGTGCGCAATCGGCCAGGTCAGGGGCGGCCGAGGAAGACCTTGCCGAGCCAGGATATCGCGCGATCCCTCCAACCGAGCTTCTTTTCGGGGCGCGTCACAACGACTCCAACCCAGCCCTTTGCGGGGACGCCGCCGGTAGAAATATCGGTCGTCAGATCGTAAAAGGGAACCGACACATCGCCCTCTATGCTGACAGCCCGTCCGTCCGCGCCGGATTCTCGGTAGACGACGCACTCGTTATCATGATCGGCCCAGTCCTGCCAGTAGTCCTTTTTCCACCCCGCTCGCAACAACTGCGCATCGGCGAGGCGGATTATTGCCTTTCGATCGGCTTTGAAGTCGTAGACCGTCTGCAAGAACGGCTTTCCTGCCCACCCTATGTTGCTTGGGACCTCTGTCTCAGCCTGGAATGGTCTCTGGCCCGCCAGAAATGCGAACTCGGGCTGGCGGGCGCGCCACGCTACCCATAAGCCGAACGCGACGGTCGCGAGAACGCCGAGCCAGACCGGCCACCATCGGCGGAGCCTCATGCCGTCCATTATCCGCCAGAAGATCTCGTAACCGACCCCAATAGCCCACCGAGACCTGAGATCAAACCCCCGATTTGGACCAGTCTCACCGACCGAGACTGCAATTCCGGGGCCGCCTCTGGACGGACCGTTGAAGGCGCAGGAGGGCGCGGGATTTCAAATCTCAAATCTCAAACGTGAGGGGGGAATTCGAGCCATGCCCTGGGATCCCAAGACGCGCGGACCTGTTTCAACCTCAACGCTCAGACCCCGGGGGCCGCCGCCCCCCCCACTTGGAGATGAAACGAATGGTCGCGACCGGAATCACCGATTCGGGAGACGAGCTTCGCGTTGGGGTTGCGAAGCCTGCACTATCCCTCAATTCAGCTGCGGCGGCCAAAAGTGAGCCGGCTACACAGCGAACCATCGCGACCCTGGCTACGTATAATGCTCCATTATGTCCAGCAGCCGCGTCTTGGTCTTCGACACCACCCTCCGGGATGGCGAGCAGAGCCCGGGCGTGCGCCTGGCGATGGCGGAGAAGCTCGAGATCGGCCGCCAACTCGTCTCGGCCGGCGTCGACGTCATCGAAGCCGGGTTTCCGATCTCCAGCCCCGGCGATTTCGAAGCCGTCAACACCTTGTCCCGAGAGCTGAAGGGCGTGCAGATCTGCGGACTGACCCGCGCGCGTGAGCGCGATATCGAGGTCGCGGCCGAGGCCCTCCGCCCCGCCGAAAACCCCCGCATCCACACCGGCCTCGGGGTCAGCGAGAACCACCTCCGCTACAAGCTGCGCATGACGAAGGAGCAGGCGCTGGAAGTCGGCGTCAACGCCGTCAAAGCGGCGCGCCGGTACACCGACAACGTCGAGTACTTCATGGAGGACTCCGGACGCGCCGAACCCGAATACGTCTACCAGGTCGTCGAGGCCGTCATCGCGGCCGGCGCGACCACGATCAACGTGCCCGACACGACCGGCTACACCTACCCGAACGAGTACTACTACCTGATCAAGGGCATCATGGAGCACGTCCCGAACAGCGATAAGGCCGTCTTCTCCTGCCATTGCCACAACGACCTCGGGATGGCGACCGCGAACACCCTCGCCGGGGTGGTCGGCGGCGCCCGGCAAGTCGAAGTGACGGTGAACGGCATCGGCGAGCGGGCCGGCAACACCGCGCTGGAGGAGGTCGTGATGGCTCTGCGGATACGGCGCGACTACTTCAAAGTCGAGACCTGTATCGATACGACCCAGCTTCTGCCTCTGTCGCGCCTCGTCTCGCGGCTGACCGGAATGGTCGTGCAGCGCAACAAGGCGGTGGTGGGGGCGAACGCTTACGCCCATTCCAGCGGCATCCACCAAGACGGCGTGCTGAAGGAGCGCTCGACGTACGAGATCATCGACCCGCACTTGGTTGGGGCTGAGAAGAGCGAGATCATCCTGACCGCCCGCTCCGGCCGCCACGGCCTCAAGCACCGCCTTGCCGAGCTCGGCTTCAGCTTCTCCGACGACCGCTTCGAGGAGATCTACGAGGGCTTCTTGCGGGTCGCGGATACGAAGCAGGAAGTCGGCGAGGAAGACCTGCGCGAACTGGTCGGATGATTTGCCCTGAGCCCCCTTCCTCCTGCGGAAGAGGAACGGGGTTGCGGGAGGGCGGTTCCGGGACTCGGTCCGGGTACCGCGGTTGTGCCCCTGCGACGGTTCCGCCGATGCATTGTCCAATGTGATAGTCTCTGGATGAAGAGGCGGTCGATGAACCAATCCGAAATACCTTCACCCTATCCGCGCGCGGTCGATAGCCGGCCGGCTGTCTCCGTCGGCCGGGTCGTCGGAACCGTCCTGATCTCGGCTCTTGCCGGCGGACTCGCCGGACTGCTGATCGGCCTCATCCTCGCGATGGCCGTTCCCAACTTCTACCGCTCACCGTTGAACGGCGGCAACGCCCACACCGATCCAATCTCGATGGGCATCGGCCTCGGCTTCTCGGAAGGCATGGCTCTCGGCTTCCTCCTCGGCGTCCTCATCGTGTGCGTTCAAGCTTTCGGAAAGCGAAAACCCCCTGGGCAATGAAGCCTCCGCGATATTCGAGCAATGCTCGTCTGTGGCTCTTGCCAGCTCTCGATGCTCCGCGCGTGGCGATCATTCGCCGAAAGCCCGCGGCTTGGTGGCATTTCGTTCTTTGGAACACAGAGAGCAGCGAGTTGACGTCTGGGGCGTGGCACAAGGGCAGTTGCTACCCCGAAGGCGCCGACATTTCGCCAGATGGGACCTTGCTGGCGGTGTCGTTCGGATATGGGTGGGGACGAGGCGTCGCGGCGGTTCCCGACCTAAATTGGGTCCTCCGATGGGACAGCGAGATCAATCGGATCGAAGCCGGAGCCTTTAGTTCGGCATCGGAGTTCCTGATCGATCTGCGTGGGCGCGACTTGCTCGTCCAAGATCGCGGCTTTCCGGCTGTACGGGACACACCGATCGACGTCCTGGATTACCGCTTGAGGCGGGACGGATGGACGGAGAGGATGGGAGGCGGCTACCGGTTTTCCCCTTCCGGTGGCGGCCCAGCGATAGACATGCTGCCTCTCATGAAGCGGGACAAGGTTTACCGTTTTCCGTTTCAACTCGAAGATGTGCCGGAGGATATTAACGATTCGATCTTCTGGGCTTGCTACGACAGCCTTGGCCAACTGCTTCTGGCTCGCGAAGGGCGAGTCGAACTCCACAAGTCCGGCGGGTTCGACCCGATGAGGCCGTCTTTCGTTCGCGACCTCAACGACCTCACGAGGCCCAAGGACTATCAGTTCAGCCTGTTTCCACTTACCTGACGAATGGCAGTTCCCTAGCTGTTCTCCTTCTCGAAAGCTGATTTCGTCTCGCGAACAACCGAAGCGTACGTGCCCGCAGCCGGAACTCCCGTTCCCGGTGCGTAACGCTTCCTTCCCGCCTTTTGGCGAGGCGCCGAACCCGTTTGGCCTTCCGCCACGAGAGACTCGAGCGGAATCTTGAACTCAGCGTGAAGGGCGCGGATCATTCGCAGGTTCAGCGCGCGGCGGCGGTTCATGATCTCGCTCGCGCGAGACTGCGAACCGAGAGCTTTCGCCAAGTCACTCCACGTGTAGCCCCTCTGCTCCATGGCGAATCGAATGGCTTCGACTGGATCGGCCGGAGACATCGGGATGGTCCTCCGTTCATAGTCTTGGATCATGATCGACAGGCCTTCGGCTTCGTCGGCTTCGGGACCCTCGACCGCATCGAAGACGTCCTTTAGTCGTTCGATTGCGACTCTGAGATCGGCATCGCTTTCGATCAAGGGAACGTTTACACTCTTCATTTTCTGCTCCAACTCAAAGGGCGGCTATATCCCTCTCACTCAGCCTCCCGTAGGATTCGTGGTTTCCGACCCAACGGATGAGGACTCTGCCAAAGCGGAAGTTGATCCTGGCGATGATTCGCCACTTGTTCCCGCCGATGTCGAAGATATATCGCTCTCTCACCAGATCGGTCTGGCTGAACGTGGCCCTAACGTCGGCAAAGCTCTTCCACTTTGCCAGCTCGCACGTCCGAAACCACTCGCGCATCGGTTTCTGAGCCGCCGCGTCCTCGCCTTCCCAGAAGTCACGGAGGGCGGACAAGGCCAAGACTCGCATCACTAGCATTATGGCTCGACAAACTTCCATATATGGGAAGTTATCGATCGGGGGGGCGGTAGATCCCTTCTTATCCATTCCCAATATCACGTGGGTTGCGTCCTGCGGAGAGGTGACGAGTTCTTGGCACTGAGCCCGCAGCGTCAAAGGAGCTGCGGTGGCGCATCCCGAATGCGCTCGGCACCGTACCTCATTCGGATATGTCGCAGCCGACGGGGCAAGCCGATAACGTCGAGATCTTCATCCCTGAGATCACCGCAGATGAGATCATCTCCTGCGCTTTCCTGTCCGTCTGCCTCGCAGGACTCCTCTTCATCATGTTCTCCGGGGTCGGTGGTAAGGCGCTGCCGACCCGAAATCGATCGTGATCGGTCTGGTTGTCGCGCTCTTGGCCTTGACTCCCGCTGCGATCTGATGAGCCGCATGCTCCCCCGAAGGACGTGCGGGGTCCGGTTCCTCATTGTGTGCGTCCAGGCGTTCGGGAAGCGGAAGATCTAGCCGTCATTGTGTCGACAAACCGGCGCGGTAGGGCGGTGCTTGACCCGCGACTTCCTCACCAATCCATCCGGACCAGAACATACATAATTGCGGAAATGGAAGGGATCCGCGTTGCTGCCGTTCAAGCGTCGCCCGTCTTTTTGGACCGCACGGCCACGACCGACAAGGCGGTCGACCTCATCGCCAAGGCAGGCGCACAGGGCGCGAGTCTGGTCGTGTTTCCAGAGGCCTTCATTCCAACCTATCCGCTGTGGACGTGGTACATCAAGCCCTCCGAATTCGAACTTGTTGAACGGCTCTACGCGAACTACCTCGATCAGAGCCTCGTCGTTCCGGGGCCCGAGACTGAGAGGCTTGGCAAGGCCGCGAAGGCTGCCGCAATTCACGTGGCGATCGGCGTCAGCGAGAGAAACGTCGAAGCGAGCGGCACGAGCCTATTCAATTCGATCCTGTTCTTCGGGCCAGATGGTTCGATACTCGGCAAACGGCGGAAACTCGTCGCCACTGGCCCCGAGCGCCTCGTTTGGGCGCAAGGCGACGGCAGTACGGTCGGCGTCGTTGAGACGTCGATTGCAAAGCTCGCCGGCCTGATCTGCTGGGAAAACTACATGCCGCTGGCCCGATACGCGATGTATTCGGGAGGAGCCGAGATCGTCATCGCGCCGACTTGGGATCAGAGCGGAGTTTGGCAGGCGACGATGCGGCACATCGCCAAGGAAGGCCGATGCTATGTCGTTGGCTGCTCCAACATCACGCGAAGCACCGACGTGCCGGACAGCTTCGGCCTCGGAGCCCACCTGCCGGAAGGCGAATGGATCAATCGAGGTGGATCGGTGATCGTCGATCCGGAAGGCACCGTCATCGCCGGACCGCTCTTCGAGGAGGAGGGCACTTTGGTCGCGGATCTTGATCCGGCCCTGCTCAAGGGAGTCCGTTGGAACTTGGATGTGGCCGGCCACTACGCGCGTCCGGACGTCTTCACGTTCGGCGTCGACCGATCGGTCAGAACGCCGTAACGTAGGGGCAAGGACTTGCCCGAAACATAGCCTCCGATGAGCTGGGGAGCGGGGAGTGCTTACGGCAGCTCGGCGATGACCGGCGAGACGCCTTCCTCCGCGCCGGAGCCGTACTCCGGCGAACCGACCCGTACGGCTCCCGCTCCCTTGGGCAGGAACCGCGTCGCGACCAGCGAAACCGCCGAGATCGCCACCCCGACCCAGAACGGGAAGTGGTAGTTCCCGGTGTCCTGCCAGAGCAGCGCCCCGAAGAGCGGCACCGTCACCGCCGCGATGTGGTTCATCGTCACCCCCATCGCAAGGCACGGAGTCAGGTCGCCTGGCCGGACGATCCGATGCAGGTAAGTCGTGAATCCGACGCCGAACGAGAACAGCACGTTGTCGATCAGGAACAACGCGATGAGCGCGTACCGGTTCTCGAAGTGCGCATAACCGAAGAACACGAGGATCAGACCGATCGCATAGAAGGTCAGCGGCCCTCGCTCGCCCCGCCGGTCGACCATCTTGCCCATCGCAGGCGCGGTAAAGGCGATCATCACCGAGTTCACAAGCTGGATGGCCAGCATCTCCGCGACCGGCACCTCATAAACCAGAATCAGAGCGAACGAGGCGAAGATCGAGAAGATCTGCCGCCGGCAGCCCTCCAGGAAAGAAAGGAGATAGAAGAGGCCGTACTCGCGCCGCACCACGATCCGTTCCCGCACGCCGCTCGACGAGTGGGTCGAGAGCATGTGGGCGAGGATGCCGGCCGCGAAGATCGTGGCGCCCGCGAGCACGAAATAGCCCCAATACGGGGACTTGAGGAGGGAAAGCAGATAGGCCGCGCCGAGTCCCGCTATCGTGGCAACCGCTCCGATGCCCGACATCCGCCCGAGGTGCCGGCCACCCTCCTTGCCCTTGGCGAGCGCCAGCGTAATCGCGTTCTGCATCGTCGACCAGAGATGAAAGCCGACCGACCAAAATACGGTGATCGCGATGAGGGGAGGAAATGACTTGCAAATCCCGGAGACCGCGATTCCGACCGCCGCTGCCATCAGGCCAAAGGCGGCGATGCGGGCCTCGGCCAACGCGACCAAAGTGCCGGTCATGAGCGCCGCGCATAGACCTGGGATCTCCCGGAAAGACTCGAGCTTTCCTAGGTCCAGTTCGTGGGCGCGGAGCACGTCGCGCAGGAAGTTTTGGAATGGACCGCTGTAAACGGCGAAGCCGAAGCTGAAGAGGAAGGTGAGGGCGGCGAACAGTCTCCAGTCCCGCCGGAGGGTCATTTCCTCTTGCGGCGAGAGGGCGGCGGTCATCCGCGTGATTCTACCGGCCCGATGTCGGCAACGGTGGAGGGATCTTTGTCACTCCGAGCCTGCGAGGAATCTCGGACTGGCGCCCTTCGAGACCCCTCGTTGAACTCGGACGCCAACCACCGCTTACGCCTTCGGTTTCTCGCGTTCGACGAGGGCCTTTTCGCCGCGGTCCTTGCGGAACTGGGCGATGGACTCGACGGCCTCCATCACCTCGACGGGCAGAGCCATAACGACTGTATTGGAGGCGGTCGGTCCGAGGCCGTCCAGAGTCTGGAGCGTGCGGAGCTGCATCGCGCCCGGGCTTTCCGCCATCGTGCGGGCGGCGGCGGCCAGGTTCTCGGCGGCCAGGCGATCTCCTTCGGACTTGGTGATGTTGGCGCGCTTCTCGCGCTCGGCGGCAGCTTGGCGGCTCATGACCCGTTTGAGGTCCTCTGGAAGGAGAATGTCCTGAATCCGAATCCCATCGACGGCGAGACCCCAGTGCTCGGTCTCCTTGTCGGCGAGCGCCGCGATCTGGGTCCCGATCGCCTCTCGCTCTGCCAGCAGGTCGTCGAGGGTGCGCCCGCCGATTACGTCGCGCAATGCCGAGCGCGCATAGTTCGTGATCGCCATGAAGTAGTCCTGGACGGTATTGACCGCCTGGTCGGGGCGAAGCACCTTCATGAAGAGAACCGCGTCGATCGCGACCGGCACGTTGTCGCGGGTGATCGCCTCCTGGCGCGGAATATCGACCGTGATCACCCGCATGTCGACGTGCTTAGACTGCTCGAACAGCGGCGTGAGGAAGTAGATTCCAGGACCGGTCGTTCGAACATATCTGCCGAATCGGTACACGAGGGCCCTTTCCCACTGGGCGGCGATCTTGATCGCGCTGGAGATCGCGATGCTTAAGATGAAATAGAGAATGGCGAGAGCCGCCTTGGAAAAATCGCTCGCCATGAACGCGGGGCCGAAGATGAACCACCCCAAGACCATGAGGATGACGAAGACGATGGTGGAGAGATAGTTGACGATCATCACGGGTGTCGACCTCGGGATTCGGGCATAGGCGCGGGCGTCGGGATAGCGACTCATCGAAGGAGGAGGTGGCATGGGGCCGGAAGGGTTCGAGCGTGCCATCTGAGATTGCGACTGCTCCTGCAGGTCGTTCAGCATTTTCTGAAGTCCCATGCCCGAATAGTACGACTGCGAGGCCGTGCGCGCAAGACGTTGTTTCAGTGGAACCGGCGCGTGTGCGGACCGATCGGATCAGCCCATCACCTCCATCACCTTCACCCCCAGTCTTCCCTCGCGTGGGTCGGTAATCTCTGCGGCATGCGCGCGCCTATCTTTGTCGTCGACGCCTTCGCGTCGCGGCCCTTTACCGGGAATCCGGCCGGGGTCTGCCTGCTGGATGAGCCGGCGGACGAAGACTGGATGCAACGCGTCGCGGCGGAGATGAAGCATGCCGAGACCGCATTTCTCGTCCCGAACAGCGGCGGTTTTGGCTTGCGCTGGTTTACGCCCGCCGCCGAAGTCGATCTCTGCGGCCACGCCACGCTTGCCTCCGCCCACGTTCTGTGGGAAACCGGGTGCTTGGGCGATCATGACGAGGCGGTCTTCCACACCAAAAGCGGCGAGCTGAGGTGCACGCGCCACGGCTACGGAATCCAGATGGACTTTCCCGCCGAACCCCTGAGCGGCGCCGAACCGGCGAATGCCGCCGCGATCCTGGCCGCGCTTGGGCTGGGGGCCCGCTTCGTCTCCGCGAACCGGATGGACGTTCTCGTCGAGGCGCCAACCGCGGAGGCGCTACGGACGCTGCGCCCGGATATGGATGCCCTGGCCTCGCTGGGCGGCCGGGGGTTCATCGTCACGTGCGCGTCCGACTCAGACGAGTTCGATTTCCTGTCGCGCTTCTTCGCGCCGGCGGTCGGAGTTCCCGAGGACCCCGTGACCGGGTCCGCCCACTGCTGCCTTGGGCCGTACTGGGCGGCCAAACTCGGCAAGTCGGATCTATCCGCGTTCCAGTGTTCGGCTCGGGGAGGAACGGTCCGCGTTGCGGTCCGCGGCGACCGGGTGCTTCTCCAGGGCCACGCCGTTACCGTCCTGGCGGGCGAACTGACGGCCTGAATGGACTTCGTCGCCGTCGCGCCGGAATCGGATCTCGTCTCGGAGGCTCGCGACCTGTTCGTCGAGTATCAGACGGAGTTAGGGATCGACCTGGGATTCCAGGGGTTCGAGGAAGAGCTTGCCGGCCTCCCGGGCAAGTACGCGGCGCCGTCCGGCGTTTTGCTTGTCGTGCAAGAAGATGGAAAGGCGATTGGGTGCGGAGCGTTGCGCGATCTCGGCGACGGCGTCTGCGAGCTGAAACGCATCTACGTGCGGCCATCGGCTCGGCGTCGCGGCCTCGCCCGTGCGATCTCGCGGCGGCTGCTCGATTTCGCGAGGCAGGCAGGTTACAAGCGGGCGAGGCTCGACACGTTGCGGCGTCTTCCCGGCGCGGTCGAGCTTTACCGCAGCCTCGGCTTCGAGTTCATCGAGCCCTACAACTTCAACCCGCATCCGGATATCGTCTACCTGGAGCGGGGACTGGACTGACCCTAGCGCAACTTGGATGTGGGGACGAGGGTGGAACAGGGAGAGCCATGATGCCGCCGTAATACGAATGGAGGAAGTTTCCTAATGAACATACATTCCGCTAAGGCGAAGGCCCTCGTTGTCGCACTGGGCGCTTTGTCCCTGGCGCCGCTCCAAGCGTCGGCCCAATCGATCTTCTCGAGTCCGAAGAGCACGGCCGAGATCTTTGCCTCGATTACCCCCGATTCGGGTCACGTGCCGGACGCGGCGTTCCGGCTGGGGAGCGCCTACCAGAGCCGCCAGTCTTGGGGAGATCTGGCATTGGCGGCCGGCGCGGTGGCTCTCGTCGGAATTCTCAGCGACAACGGCACGCTGACCGTTATCGGCGTCGCGGGTGTGGTTCTGTGCCTTGTCGAGAATCAGCAGAGCCACTACTTCCGCCTGACATCCGCTGGCTTCGAGATGGTGAACGCGCACGGATTCACCGCCGGTCTAACGCCGTTCGGCATGACGAATCCCCAGCACGGCCCGACCGCGGCCGGCTACGTCGGCTACGGCTTCCGGTTTTAGGGATCGGCGCCTCTCAGTGTCAGCGTCGTGCCGGGGGCTTTCAGCCCCCGCTCGGGCAGAGCCCCAGGATCTCGACCAATGCGATAACACCCAACGCCCCAACGCCGACGAGCTAGCCTTAGCAGCGGGCACCGTGGACGAGCGAGTTCCCATCCGATGGGTCGCGCTCATGAACTAGACCGCCCCCCATCTCCCGAATGAGGGACGGAATCGGTATCCTCTTGCTTCGCCATGACGATGCAGGAGATGATCTCGCGACTGAACGACTACTGGGCCGGGCAGGGCTGCGCGGTCTTGCAGCCCTACGACGTCGAGGTCGGGGCGGGCACGATGCACCCGGCGACGACCCTGCGCGTGCTCGGGCCTGAGCCTTGGAACGCCGCCTACGTGCAGCCCTCCCGGCGGCCGGCGGACGGGCGTTACACGCGGAATCCAATGCGGAGCCAGCGCTATTACCAATACCAGGTGATCATGAAGCCGTCGCCGGCCAATATCGTGGACTTATACATGGGCTCGCTCGACGCCCTTGGATTCGACACTTCGAAGCACGACGTCCGGCTCGTGGAAGACGACTGGGAGAGCCAGGCGGCGGGCGCGAGCGGCGTCGGCTGGGAGGTCTGGCTGGATGGCGCCGAGATCACTCAGTTCACATTCTTCCAGCAGATGGGAGGGATCGAGTGCAACCCGGTCTGCGCGGAAATCACCTACGGGCCGGAGCGGCTGTGCCTCATGCTCGGCAACAAGGCATCGTTCTGGACCGATCTCGACTGGTCCCCTGGGCTGACCTACAAGAAGGCCGAATACCAGTTGGAAATGCAAAACAACGTTTACAACTTCGAGGTCGCGGATACGGACATGCTTCGCCAGCTTTTCGAGCTTTACGAGAAGGAGTCGAAGCGGGTGATCGAGACGCCGGTTTCGTGGGATGAGGAGTCGGGAATCTTGACGACTCAATCGACCAGCGACTCCAGAATCCCAAATCCGGATCCGAAAGTCGGCAGTCCTCTGGCCCTCGTCTATCCCGCTCTCGACCTCGCCCTGAAGTGTTCGCACATTTTCAATCTTCTCGATGCGCGGGGGGCGGTCGGGGTGACCCAGCGCGCGGAGTACATCAACCGCATCCGGGCGCGGGTTCGCGCGTGCTGTCTCAAGCACATCCAGCAGTACCAGGCCGCGTAGCATCGGCTTCCAGCCGATGGGCACCACGGGCTTCTAGCCCGTGGGAACGGCGCGCTACGCATGGACAGCAAAACAAAAGCAGGATTCCAGCAACTTGCGGCCATGCTGCCAAGTCCTTACCTTAATCATAGCCAGCCAGTTGACTCTGTGTGGCTTCGGCGCTAGAATCACGGCAGTCTCAAGCAAACGGAAACTACTTGACCATGGAAACACCTCCTCCTCAGCAGCCGCCTCAGGGGCCGATACCTCAGCCCACTCCCCCGACGGACGCCGGCCAAGCCGGTTACCCGCGCCCGCCGCTCTCACCCACGATTCGATTCGATGTGATTGGTCAGGCGTTCAAGCTTGTCTTTGCCGATCTCGGGACATGGGCGGTTGCCGCGCTCTGTCTTTTTGTTGTCATAGCAGTCGTTGGCGCGGTGTTGGATTTCGTCGTCTTCGCCAGCCTCCTGCGCGGGGGCTTCATCGGCATTATTCTCGTGGAACTGATTGGCATCGTCGTGATGTTCACGGTCGCCAATCTCATGATGGCCAACATGTACCGGATGGCGATTAGCGCTCTCTCGGGGAACAAGCCGGCTGTCAACGAGATGTTCAAGTTCGGATCTAACGCCGGGAACATTGTCGTCGTGTCCTTGATCGTGGCTGTCGCGACGGCAATAGGCACCGTTCTCTGCTATCTCCCAGCCTTGGTAGTAGGCGGCCTAATGATGTTTGCGGTGCCGCTCGTTGTGGATCGGAACATGGCGCCGATGGATGCCGTGAACGAGAGCATCAATATGCTGAAGAAGGACTGGCTCATGGCGGCCGTCTTCTTTCTTGTCATCGGAATCTGCGGCGAGATCGGCGGGGTCGCGTGCGGAATTGGCGCCATCCTCACGCTACCGGTTATTCCGGTTGCGATTGCGATGCTCTACCGCGACTACTTCGGATTTGC
>DATJYD010000806.1:0-4820 GCA_035499755.1 Fimbriimonadaceae bacterium | reverse complement strand
CCTTCAGGAATGGGGCAAACGAGTCCTCGATCCGGACGCTCGACTCATTCTGAGGGTGGTTCCGGAGTCCGACACGCCGGATGTGAACCCGCGGGATTCTCGGCCGGCGGCCGCAGCGGAGACCAACTTCAAATTGCCGCCCTCATCGAGCTTCACCCTGTCGAATGGAATCCGCGTTTTCTATTTCAATCGCCCGCAACTGCCTTTGATGACGGTTTCAACCTTGTTCAAGGGAGGCGCGCAGTCGGACCCGGCCAAGAAGTTGGGTCTCGCTTCGATCACGGCGGACATGCTCAGCCAAGGCGCGGGGAGCTTGGACGCCGAGGGATTCAGCAAGGCTCTGGAGTCCCTTGGCGCCTCTTTTGGCGCGTCGGCCGGCGATGCTTCGACGACGGTAAGCCTTTCCTCCACCGCCGAGAGCTTTGAGAAGGCGCTGCCGCTTTATGCCTCGGCGATCGAGAATCCACACCTCGCCGCCCCGGATTTCGAACGTCAACGCACGCTTGCCCTGGATGCGCTCGCGGACGATGCGGACGACCCGGAGACCGCGTCGCGCTTCGTAGCCCTGCGAGAGTTCTTCGGGCCGGCAAGCCCATTCGGCCGCAACCCGGCCGGCACGTCGGACACGCTGAAGGCCATCGAGCCGGCCGACCTCCGGCAAGAGCACGATGCTCTTTTTCGTCCAGACCGGGCAGCCCTGTTTGTCGCGGGCAGTTTGCCGGCGGAGGTCGTTCAGAAGGATCTGGATCGCGAGTTTGGCGCGTGGGCGCCCTCGACCGGCGTTCCGCCTCTCGCTGAGCCGAAGGCCGAAGCACGGGCGGTCAAGGGCCCACGATTCGTTATCGTCGATCGCCCGCAAGCGGTGCAGACCGTCATCCGGTTCATCTTCCCGGGCGTACCTTACGGCAATCCCGACCGGATCGCTCTCGAGGGCCTGGCGACGGTGCTCGGAGGAACCTTCACGAGCCGTCTCAACGCGGATCTGCGCGAAGACAAGGGCTATACGTATGGAGCGGGGTCGCATGACGTGTTCGAGCCCCAAGTCGGGTACATGACCGCCGAGTCGTCGGTGCGCGCAAACGTCACCGGGCTGTCGCTTCAGGAATTCCTTTCGCAGTTTGCGAGACTGCGCACGGGCGACATCGGCACCGCGGAAGCGGTCAAGGCCAGGCAGAGCATGCGCACCGATCAGATCCTGGCCTTGGAGAGCCTCAGCGGACTGATCGCGAGCGCCCAGCAGCTCTTCGAAAACGGCCGGTCCTTCCAGGACTTGACCCAGGATTTGGCGACGATGTCGACGCTCGGCGCCGCTCGGCTGAACGTTCTCGCGAAGTCCGCCGCTCCATTAGATAAGGCCGTCATCGTCCTCATCGGAGACAAGGATCTGATTCTCGCGCAGATCGCCGGGCTTAAACTGCCAAAGCCGGAGATCGTCCCCGGAATGCGTTAACCCATTGGAATATTGCGGCCCTGAGCGCAATATTTGGCACTAACAAGCAAATTTACTGGTTGCTATTATTGCGTGGTTTGGCGCAATATATGAGAGCAGGCCGCTTCTTGGGAGAGCAGGCGGCCTGTAGACGAGGTTCACCAGGACCTCGCCGCAGTTGAGCTCTTCCCTTAATGCTTCCAGCAAAAGGGGTAGATGAATTGACAAAGGTTCAGGCAGACGACCGAATGCTCATCGAGCGTAGCCGACACGGAGACCACAGGGCATTCGATCAACTCATTTCGAAACACAAACAGCGTGCCTATCAGTACGCGTTCAGGCTCACGCGCGACCCGGAAGAAGCGGCGGATATCGTCGCGGACGCATTCCACCGAATGTACCGGGCTCTCGACAACTTCAAAGGCGACAGCGCCTTCACGACATGGATGTTCCGCATCGCGACGAACTGCTTCCTCGACATCCGGAAGAAGAAGAGGAGCAAGCCGGCGATCAGCTTGGAATCGACGGTCCTGACATCGGACGGGGAGGTCTCGTTCCAGTTTGAGGATACGACTGCCAATCCGCACGAGAAAGCGGAACGGGCCGAGGTCATGAGCGCCGTTCAGACGGCGATCGCCATGCTTCCGGATTACCAGCGCGCGATCATCTTGATGTATCACTCCGAAATGCTGTCCTACGAGGAGATCGCTCAAGCGCTCGATCTGCCGATCGGGACGGTCAAAAGCCGGCTGAACCGGGCGAGGCTCAGCCTGCGAAACGTGCTCGAGCCGCTTGGGTTCAATCCGTCCAACATGGCGACCTTGACTCCCTTAGCGGCCTAGGTGCTAGAGAGTCCCATGCCGTGCGGCCTGCAGTAGCGGCGAGAGCTTCGCAGGGCAAGCCTCGCCGCTACGGGATCGGCTTCTCGGCCGATACAGGCGGCATTGCGGCTAATCGGATGACGCGAGGCCCAGGGAAGGGCCCAAATCGAGGAGCGTCGCCAAGATCGAGCCACGGCTCTCTTGGTGACGCCGATCGATGAGAAACGCGTGGATGCCCGCGTCCTGGGCTCCGCGAAAATCGTCGATCGGGTCGTCGCCGACGTGGACCGCCTCATCCGGCCTCGCCCCGAAGCGGGCAAGGGCCAAGTGGAAGAGACGCGGATCGGGCTTCTCGATTCCTTCCTCGAGGGAAGCGAAGACGTATTCGAAGCGACCCGTCAGATCGAGAGCTCGCAGGACCCGGTGCAGAGTGTAATCCCAGTTGCTGATCACGCCCAGCCGGATTCCGTGCGAATCCAGGAGGTCGAGAGCCGGGATCACGTCGTCGAAGGCCCGGAAGAGATCGGAGTCGGGGCCATAAAGCAGATCCTGGGAGACGGCTCTCATCCGGGCGGCGACCTCCATCGGACGGCCGATGCTCTTGAGCCAGTCACGCGTCAAATCCAACCAGAACGCGTCGCCCCGCTCGGGGTCGCGCAGCATGTTGATCTCGCGATACTGGGCCCACCGCGACCGGAGGAGGGATTCGTAGCTCGCGCGCTCTTCCTCGCCAAGTTCCAGTCCACTCTCTCTCGCGCAGTCGAGAGCGAATCCGCCCGGCGTCCATCGAACGCGCACGAGGGTATTCGCCGCATCGAAGGTGACGACTTTGGGCTTCATCGGCGGAAATAGGCTACCAGCCATGAAATCAGCATCAGTACCAAGCTGGCGAGAATCATCGTGGTTATCGGAAAGAAGAAGCTGAATCCCGGCCTCTGGACGACAATGTCTCCGGGGAGCCGGCCGAGGCGCAGCCAGCGGAATACGCCAAGCCACATCAGCAATCCGATGGCCGCAATGCCAAGTCCCACAACGATTAGCGCCTTCCCGGTTTGCTCCATGAAATGCCACTGACTGCTACGCCGATCTCGACGGCGCCGATGCGAGTCTGCAGGCGAGGCGGATCTCGGAGCCACTCGGTCGATGCGTTCGGAACAAACTTTCACAGAATTCTGAAAGTTCGTCCACGCGAGAGGTATAACTAAGCCGGAGAGCGGCCCGTGGGCGATCAGGCTATTTGGCAGACGGAAGGGATGCAAAAGCGCACGGCCGTGCGGGGCATGTTCGCGGATATCGCTCCCACCTACGATCTCCTCAACTCCCTCCTTTCCCTTCGCCTGCATCACCGCTGGCGGCATTTCGCGGTCCTGCAACTTCGATTGCCCGCCGGAGCGCGGGTGCTGGACGTCTGCAGCGGCACCGGCGACTTCATGCGCCCCCTCCGCAAGGCGGTCGGAGCCTCCGGCCATGTGTTCGGGATCGACTTTTGCCTTCCGATGCTCGAGCTTGCCGCGAAAAAGGGAACGCCTGGCGAGCTCGGGCTTGGAGATGCTTGCCGGCTGCCGGTTCGCTCCGAGAGTCTCGACGGCGTCAGCGTGGGCTGGGGGATTCGCAACGTTCCGGACATCGATGGAGCCCACCGAGAAATCCACCGAGTTCTCAAGTCGGGAGGACGCTTCGTCTCCCTCGATATGGCGATCCCAAGAAGCCGGCTGCTGCGCCCGGTGAGCCTTTGGTTCGGGAATCGCGCCATCCCCTTCGTCGGATCGCTTTTCGGTAAGTCGCAAGCCTACACCTATCTGCCGAAAAGCGCGCAGCGCTTCCGGACTCGCGATGAGCTGAAGGAGTCCATGGAACAGGCCGGTTTCGCGGAAGTCGGGTTTCGGGATCTCTTCCTGGGCAACATCTGCATCCATTGGGGTGTCAAGCCATGATCGCGGTTCCCCGGTTCAGCGAGGGCCAGAATCCCGACCTGATCGAGCAGATCGCGGGCGAGATCGCATCGGTGGAGCAGGAACTCGCGCGGCAACTCGGCTCACGGATCGCGCTTGTCGAGAGCGTCGGACGTCACACGCTCGACGCCGGCGGCAAGCGTCTCCGCCCGGCGTTCGTCGCCTTGGCGGCGCGCGCGACCGGCATCGACCTCAGGTCGACCCGGGTCTGCCGGATCGGAGCCTGCATGGAGATGATCCACATGGCGACCTTGATCCACGACGATGTGATCGACCACGCGTCGACCCGTCGAGGCAGGGCAACCGCGAGCGCGGCCTTCGGAAACACGGCGGCGATCCTCTCCGGCGACGTGCTGCTGTCGAAGGCAATGGTGATTCTCGCCCTGGATGGGGACCTCGAGATCATTCGGACGGTCAGCCAATCCGTCGTCGAAATGGCGGAAGGCGAGGTCCGGGAGCTTGAGATCCGCGGCCGAATCGATCTGACCGAGGACGAGCATCTCGATATTCTGAGGATGAAGACGGCCAGTTTCATTCAATGCTGCTGCGAGTCCGGCGCCCTCATCGCGGGCGCGAGGAGCGACCACCGCCGCGCGCTGGGCGAGTATGGCCACCACA
>DATJYD010000805.1:0-3118 GCA_035499755.1 Fimbriimonadaceae bacterium | reverse complement strand
TCGCCGTCGACAACACCTTCGCCTCGCCCTATCTCTGTCGTCCGATCGACTGGGGCGCGACGATCGTGATCCACTCCGCCACCAAGTTCATCGGCGGCCACGGCAACAGCATCGGCGGCGCAGTCGTCGATTCCGGCGATTTCGACTTCTCGAACTACCCGACGATCGCCGGCGCCTCACCCTCCTACCACGGCCTGCGCTTCTTCGACACCTTCGGCCACTACGGGTTTCTGATGAAGCTCCGCGCCGAGACCGTCCGCGACACCGGCTGCTGCATCTCGCCGATGAACTCGTTCCTTCTCATCCAGGGCCTGGAGACTCTCTCGGTACGGATGGAGCGCCACGTCGCCAACGCGCTCGCCGTCGCCAAGTTCCTGGAGGCCCATCCCCGGGTCAAGCGCGTGCACTACGCCGGATTGCCCGGCCATCCCCACCACGCGTTGGCCAAGAAGTATCTGCCGAAAGGGCCGGGCGCGGTCATGGCCTTCGAGGTCGAGGCGAACGATGGGCGGGAAGCCGGGAAGCGCTTTATCGAGTCCCTCCAACTCTTCTCGCATCTCGCCAATATCGGCGACGCCAAGAGCCTCGTCATCCATCCCGCCTCGACCACGCATCAGCAGCTTTCCGACGAAGAACTCGCCGCCGGAGGGATCACGCCGTCCACGATCCGCCTTTCGGTAGGGTTGGAGACCACCGACGACCTCCTCTGGGATCTCGACCAGGCTCTGGGATGATTCCCGCCTCAACCGAGGACTTGTCCCTCTCCCGAGTCGATTTCATGCGAGAATGAGACCGTGATTCTCCTCCCCGCCCTCCTCGCGATGTCGATCCAGGCCAAGCTCCCCCGTCCGACCCCGGAACAGCTGGCCTGGCAGGACGCCGAGGTCGGGATGTTCGTCCACTTCGCCCCAAACACGTGGCAGGACCAGGAGGGCGACGACCTCTCGACCCCGCTTAGCCAGATCGACCCGGAGAAGCTCGACACCGACCAATGGGCTCGCGTCGCCAAGTCGATGGGCGCGAAGTACCTCGTCTTCGTAGCCAAGCATGTCGGCGGCTTCTGCTGGTGGCAAACCGCGACCACCGACTACAGCGTCAAGAGCATTCCCTGGCGCAAGGGCAAGGGCGACGTGATGGCGGATCTCGAAAAGTCCTGCCGGAAGTACGGCCTCAGGCTCGGCGTCTACCTTTCGCCGGCCGATCGCAAGCACGGGATCGACGTCGGCGGGCGGGCCAGGGATCCCGCCGCGCAGGCCGCCTACACCAGGCTCTTCCGCGAGCAGCTCACCGAGCTTCTCACCCACTACGGGCCGATCTTCGAGGTCTGGTTCGACGGCAGCCTCATCTTCGACGTCGGCGACATCCTGAAGAAGTACGATCCTCATGCCATCGTCTTCCAGGGGCCGGAGGCGAATATCCGGTGGGTCGGCAATGAGGAGGGCTTCGCGCCCTACCCCTGCTGGAACGGCGCTGTCTACAACCCGAAGACCTGGGGGACCTTGACGGCCGCGGACGCCAACCCCGACGGCGATCGCTGGCTGCCCAGCGAGGTCGATTGCCGGATGCGCGACACCTGGTTCTGGAACACCCATAACGAAGGCTCCGTCAAGTCGGTGGCGAAGCTGGTCGAGATGTACGAGAACAGCGTCGGCCACGGAGCGAACCTGCTCCTCAACAACACTCCCGACACCACCGGGCTGATTCCCGCCCTCGATGCCCGCCGCGCCAAGGAATTCGGCGACGAAATCCAGCGGCGATACGGCACGCCGATCGCGACTTCCTCCGGCCACGGCCCTCTCATCACCGTCCAACCCTCCGCGCCGGTTACCGTCGGCGCGGTCGAGACGATGGAGGACATCTCACAAGGTGAGCGGGTCCGGTCGTACGTCGTCGAGGGCCTGGTCGACGGCCAGTGGACCCAGCTTGCCGGAGGCACGGCGATCGGCCACGCGAAGATCGACCGCTTCGAACCGGTGCGCTGCTCGGAAGTGCGGCTGAAGGTCCTCCTGTCGGAGGGCGCCCCGTTGATCCGCCGCCTCGCGATCTTCGCCCCGTAGCCCTCGGCGCCGGGTGCAACACAACCCGGGATCGGGCATCCCAGAAAGCGCTCCAGAGGTGGCATCGGCGTCCCGCCGATGGTTTGCTCGACCGTCCCGGTCGAGGAACGCTGGGGCGTCGTCTTCTGCCGTCGGCTCGGTATGGCGAGAGCGCGTTATGACATTCGCGCCTCCGCTAAACTGAGGCCATGGCCCTCGCCTGCGACATCACCCTGAACACGAAGCTCGCGCCGGAACAGCGCGAGCGGTACCAGAACACGAAGGCGATCCGCGACATCCTCGCGACCGCGAAGACCATCGCCATCGTCGGCCTCTCGACCGAGAAGACGAAGGCCAGCAACATGGTCGCGAGCTATCTCCAGGACGAGGGATACCGGATCATCCCGGTCCATCCGAAGGCCGAGGAGATCCTCGGCGAGAAGTGCTATCCGAACCTGCGCGCGATCCCGGTCAAGGTGGACGTCGTGGATATCTTCCGCCCGGCCTCCGAGGTCCCCGGGATCGTCGAAGACGCCATCGCGATCGGAGCGAAGGCGGTTTGGATGCAGCTTCGGATCATCGACCTCGCCTCCGCCGACCGAGCCATCGAGGCCGGCCTGGCCGCCGTCGTCGACAAGTGCATGAAGATGGAGCACGGCCGCTTCGGCGGCGCGCTCCACTGGGCGGGGATGAATACGGAAGTCGTCACCGCGCGGAGAGCCGGGCTCCGCGCTTCAGGATAGCGGTACGCCGCGAACCCATCAACCGGCAAGACGCGCGACGATCGTCGTGACGCTCTCGGCAGGAGCATCCAGCGAGAGCCTCCCGTTCGACACATTCACGCGAGAGGGTCTGAGCGACGGCAGCGTCGACGAGGTCGCCGTGAAGGCCCGCCCGGATACCGCGCGACCCCCTTTCAAGGCGATCCTCATCCGGCGCGGAGCGTCGGTCTTGTTGATCACGACCAGCGTCAGCTTCGAACGATCCTTCGAATCGACGGCAGCATAGACGGAATCGTCGGCGGGGGTCTCGCCGGAAACTCCTAGCCCGACGTCCCCAAAATGGCCGTCGTGCCCGTCGTA
>DATJYD010000804.1:0-2025 GCA_035499755.1 Fimbriimonadaceae bacterium | reverse complement strand
GTCGGATAGTCGACGTACACGAGCCCGAACCGCTCGCGATAGCCTTCCGCCCACTCGAAGTTGTCGAGGAGCGACCACTGGAAGTAGCCCTCGACCGGAACCCCGTCCGCCGCCGCCTTCCGGAATTCTCCGATGTGACGGTGCAGATAGTCGATCCGCTGCGGATCGTGAACCTTGCCGTCGAGCATCACCCAATCCTGGTTGGAAAGCCCGTTCTCGGTAATCACGACCGGCGCCCCGTAGCGCTCGTAGTAGAACTTCGGCCCCCAATAGAGGCACTCCTGTTCGACTGGCCACTTCATCGCGGTGATCGGGGCGCCCGGCGCTCGCTTCACCACTTCAGGCTGGCCGTCCTCTCCCGCCTTCACCCGTGTGCCGTGATAGACGTTCATGCCGAGGAAGTCGAGAGGCTGGCGGATGAGCCGCATATGCTCCTCGGTCACCCTCGGCATCTTGTCGCCGTAGAGCGCGAGACCGTCTTCCGGATACTTGCCCAGGAAGATCGGATCGAGCCACCAGGCGAGGTGCCAGGTCGTCTCCGCCGGAACCCGGAACGTCGCCTGACGCGCCGCCTCGATGTCGGCGGCCGAAGTGGTGGCGGGGAACGAGAGCCCGCAAGCCGGCGCGATTCCGATCTTCGGCGGCTTGCTCGCGGTCGCCCGCAGCACCTGCGTCGACAGCCCGTGGGCAAGCAAGGTGTGATGGATCCCGAGAAGAACCTCTTTCCAGCCGAGCTTGTCCCCCGGCGCGTGGCTGCCCTGATGCATCCCGAGTCCGATGAAGACCTGCGGTTCGTTCTGGGTCATCCAATGGGTGACCCGGTCGCTCAGGCTCTCCGCCACGACCTGCGTGTACTCCGCGAACCACTTCGGGGAATCCGGGTTCAGCCATCCGCCCCTGTAGTACAGGGCCAGCGGATAGTCCCAATGGAAGAGGGTTGCCCACGGCTCGATCCCCGCCTTCAGCAGCTCGTCCACGAGCCGGCTATAGAAATCGAGGCCCTCCTGGTTCACTCCGCACTCGCCGTCGGGCATCACGCGCGGCCAGGAGAGGCTGAACCGATACCCCTTGACGCCAAGCTCTTTCATGAGCGCGACGTCCTCCTTGTATCGCCGATAGTGGTCGCAGGCCACGTCGCCCGTGTGGCCCTCGAAGGTCGCGCCCGGCCGATGCGAGAACATGTCCCACACCGACGGCCCCTTTCCGCCCTCGAAGGCCGCGCCTTCGATCTGATACGACGCCGTGGAGACGCCCCAAACAAACGAATCCCTAAAGCTCATTCGTCGAGTTCCTTTCCAATCTGATTGAGCCGCCCCAGACCCGAGCGGTCGGGCAGCGAATTCAGTCTACTTGCGCTGAATCGACTGGCCGATCTTGTTCTGATTCTCCTTCTGGCGTTCCTCGAACTGCTTCTGGAAGTCGGGCGGCATCGGCCCGCCCTGGAAGTTCTTGACATCCTGCTGAGTCTGCGGCGGCGCCGAAGCGCTGCAGCCATTGAGGACGGCGAGGCCGATGGCGAGCGAAACGATGGCGGCGATGGTTCTCATGGTATTTCCGGATGCGGCGCCGGCTCTCCCCCGGCGCCGCGCATCCAATGCCGGCTCAGCGCTTGGCGTCCCACATGTTCAGGTCCGGCTTGTTCACGGGATCGGGGTCTGTGGAGGCCGGGTTCTTGGCCGCCGCGTGGCCGTCGCAGAAGACGAAGCATGCCAGATTCATGTATTTGGCGCTGACCGCCCCGTTGGGACCGTACTCGTAGGCCGCCGCCGGACGCGTACCGTCCGGGGCATTCTGAGGTCCCCATCCGATTCCGTCGACGTGGCTGCCGCCGATCACGCCGCCCATCGCGAAGTTGGAGAAGTTCCCCGTGTCGTTCCCGTTGTTGGCCGTGTTCCACTTCGCGATGTCGTCGCCGTGCTTCTCCGTGAGGAGAATCGAGCCGGCCGGCTGGCTGACTGCGGTGGAGTTCAACTGCGAGCCGAAGAGCCAGCCGTTGTTCGCGATTCCCATCGGCCCGCGGAGTTC
>DATJYD010000803.1:0-6246 GCA_035499755.1 Fimbriimonadaceae bacterium | reverse complement strand
TGCTCGGAGACATTCTGATCGAGCAGAAGATCGTGACCCGGAGCCAGATCGAAGAGGCGATCGCCCATCAAACGATGAGCGGAAAGGCCCTCGGGGAATCACTGGTCGACCTGAGATTCGTCACGGAGCAACAATTGACCGACGCGCTGGCCCTCCAGCGTCAGGTCGAGACCTGGAATTTGCTGGCCGATCCGCCGACCCCCGAGGCACTCGAGCTCGTGTCGAAGACGTACTGCATCGACAACTTCCTCGTTCCCGTCAGAGTCGATCAGAACACGTTGATCGTGGCGATGCGGAATCCGGGGGATCTCGGACTGGTCGATCAGCTCTACCGGATGACACGCAAGAACATCCGGCCCGTGCAGGCCAGCGACGCCGCTCTCGCCGCCTACCTGGAGCAATTCGCGGAGACCGAAGGCGCAGCGTTCGACTCGGTCGAAGGATACGTCAGCAAAGCCCTCGCCGACATTTCGGCCGACGCTTCGGAGGACAGAACGGAGCGAGAGGTCCTTCGCGAGGAGGAAACGCGGCCGGTTATCGGCCTCGTAAATCAGATGATCGCCGACGCCGTGTCGCTGGAGGCCAGCGATATCCACTTCGAACCCCGAGAGAACCGGGTCGAGCTGCGATACCGGCTCAACGGGCGGCTCGTCCACATCCGCGATTTTCCTCATTCGCTCATGCGCATGATCGTGGCAAGGATCAAGATCATGGCGGACCTGGACATCACGATCCGCCGCCATCCTCAAGACGGGCATCTCGAGTTCCGCGACAATGGGATCGCCACCGACGTGCGCGTCAGTTGCTTCCCCACGATATTCGGTTCTCGGGTCGTCATGCGGCTCCTCGACCGCTCGATTCCGATCCGGCGTTTGGTGGATCTCGGCTTCAGCCCGCTCAATTACGAGCTCTTCAACTCGATGATCCGGCGACCTCACGGCATCGTTCTCGTGACAGGTCCGACGGGAAGCGGAAAAACGACCACCCTCTATTCCGCGGTCAACGAGATCAAGGACATGGCGACGAACCTGATGACCTGCGAGGACCCGGTCGAATACTGTTTCGACGGGGTCAACCAGTCTCAGGTGGACGAAAGGTCCGGGTTGACGTTCGCCACCCAGCTCCGAGCGATCCTGCGCCAGGATCCCGACGTGATTCTGGTCGGTGAGATTCGGGACGCGGAGACCGCGGAGACCGCGCTTCGGGCGGCGATGACCGGCCATCTCGTTCTCAGCACGCTCCACACCAACGAAGCGGCAGGCGCCTTTCCGCGCCTTCTCAACATGGGCATGAGTCCGTTCATGCTGAGTACGTCGATCAACGGAATCGTTGGCCAACGCCTTCTGCGGCGTCTTTGCGATGATTGCAAAGCCCAGCGGACGCCGACGGAGGCCGATCTCGCGACGCTGCATGCCCTCGGCGCCAAGGGAGTCGAATCGGTGTGGCATGCAGGCGGCTGCGACCGGTGCGCGGGGACGGGTTATGCGGGCCGCATTGCGGTTCATGAGGTCCTGCCCGTCTCCGAGCACATCGCGGGGCTGGTTGCGCGGGGAGAGTGCGTCGAGACGATCAAAGCGGAAGCTGCGGAATACGGCTACCGTCCGATCGGAACCGACGCGCTATCGCGGATCCTCACCGGGGTCACTTCCCTCACCGAAGCTCAACGAATGCTCACCTTGAGCGACTTTCCGAAGATCGGTCGCCGAGAAGGGTGGAACGAGCTGTGGCAAGTGAGGCCGGAGATTCAGACGGGGGCGGCCCGGGCCGCCTGATCCAAGACGCCTTTCCACTTCATCGGGAGATAGGCGCCGGTCATCGCCCGCCGCGAAAGACACCGGACCCTTGTTCGGCCTTGCTCCTATTGAGAACGGCGGTGGGCCGATCTCCGCACCCCGGCGCCCCAAGCGGAACGCCGACGGCATGCTACGATTGAGAATCCATGTCCTCCTACACGATTCTCTTTCTCGGCGACATTGTCGGGCGCCCGGGGCGGAGCGTCGTCAAGGAGGGCTTGCCGAGCCTCCAAGACGCGTACCAACCGCTCTTCACAATCGTGAACGGAGAAAACTCCGCGGGAGGGGTGGGGATCACTCCCGACATCGCGGAGGAGCTGTTCAAACAGGGCGTGGATGCCATCACCCTTGGCAACCACGCCTTCAACAAGCGTGAGATCTATCCCTATCTCGCGACGGGCAAGCCGGTGGTGAGGCCGGCGAATATGCCCGCCATGGTTCCTGGCAAGGGATTGGCAACCGTGTCGAAGGATGGGGTCGAACTGGCCGTCATGAACGTCTGCGGTCGGGTGTATATGGAGAGCTACGACGACCCATTCCATTGCGTCGACTTCCTCTTTGGAAGCCTGGCCACTCCGCACCGGCTGCTCGATTTCCACGGCGAGGCGACGAGCGAGAAGATCGCGATGGGATGGCACTGTAACGGCAGAGCCTCTTTAGTCGTCGGAACTCATACGCACGTGCAGACGGCCGACGAACGCGTCTTGCCGGGCGGCACGGCTTACATCACGGACGTGGGGATGTGCGGCCCCAAAGACAGCGTGCTCGGGATGGATCGCGACGTCATCCTCGAACGGTTCCGAACCACGCTGCCGATGCGATTTGAGGTGCAAAACTCACCTGGTGTAATCTGTGGGGTGGTCGTGAGCGTCGAAAGAGATACCGGACGCGCGACGTCTATCGAACGTATTCGGTTTGGTGAATAGGATCGGAGGTTGAATGAACAAGTTTTGGAGTGCTCTTGCAGTGACGGTAATTGCGGGAGTGTCAATCGCGAATGCGCAAGTGGTCGTTTACGCGCCGGAAATGTCGATTGCCGATCAGCACATCTCGCTTCGGGGATGGGGCAGCGGAACGATCGCCCAGACGGACGAACTCGCCTACAGCGGCACCAATTCGATCCGCGTCTCGTCGAGGAACTACTTCCAAGGCGGGATCATGACCTTCGGGAATCCCGTGAACCTGGCCAGCGCGTTCGACGACAACTCGAACATGCTCCGGCTGACCGTCCAGGTTCCGGATGTGAATACGACCCTCGGCGGTCCCGGCGGTGGGCCGGGGAAAGGGAATATGCCCGGGAAGGGCATCGGCCCCGGCGGGCCCGGCGGCCTTGGCGCGGGGGGCGGCGCGGCAGGAGCGGGAATCGGCACTGACGCTGGCGGCGGCCAGACTCAGGGACGCGGCGCCGGCGGGCAGCAGCCTGGTGCGCCGGGAGGCGCGAACAAAGGCGCCGGCTCTTCGACGACCGAGACTCCTCAGCCGCCCCTGTCCAGGATTCGCGTGATCGTCACGACCTCTGACGGTAAAAAGAGCGAGGCCTATATCGACCTCACGACCAGCGGAGCGGGCGAGCGCGGTTGGAAGCAGGTGGCGATTCCTCTGAAGGCCATCACCGGCTTCGACCGGACGAACAAGATGGTGAAGGAGCTTGCCTTCTCGGGAGATTCGGTCGCGAGCTTCTATGTCGGAGATATCAAGGTCATCAACGACACCACCCCGATTACCGGCGAGGCCCGCATCGACCATGACAATCTGGCGCTTGGCGACGAGGCTCTCTTGACCGGCGACGGCTTCGGGGGTGCGAGCGTTCTGAAGTACGAGTGGGATTTCAACTCGGACGGCAAGGTCGATGCGACCGGCCAGTTCATCAAGCACAAATTCCGCACGCCGGGCGATTTCACGGTCACCCTGACGATCTCGGACATGTACGGCCTCAAGCCGCCCTACAAGACCCAGGTCAAGGTGCATGTGAATCCGTAAGCCTCGGCTCGGCGGATTGGAAATGGGAGTCGCCGTTCCGGCGGCTCCCGTTTTTTGTGAGCGAGCCGGAATCCTCAATCGGACTCGTCGTCCGCGAGCCGCCGGGTTTGCTCCTCTTGGACCAGCGCGTCGATCATCGGCTGGATGTCCCCGTCCATGAAGGTGATCATGTTGAACATGTCTTTGCCGATCCGGTGATCGGTGATCCGGCTCTGAGGGAAATTGTAGGTCCGGATCTTCTCGCTTCGGTCGCCGGAACCGATCTGCCCCTTTCTCATGCCGGCCCGTTCGGCGGCCAGCCGCTCCTGTTCCATCTGAAAGAGCTTCGCGCGAAGGACCGCCATGGCCTTGAGCTTGTTCTGCGCCTGGCTTCGTTCGTCCTGGCACGTGCTGACGAGTCCGGTCGGCTTGTGGATGATCCGGATCGCGGTCTCGTTCTTCTGCATGTGCTGGCCGCCGGCCGAGGAAGAGCAGAAGGTCGAAATCTCCAGATCCTTGGGATCGATCTCGACATCGACCTCTTCGGCCTCCGGGAGAACGGCGACGGTGACCGTCGACGTGTGGATTCTGCCCTGCGACTCGGTAGCCGGCACTCTCTGTACGCGATGGACCCCGCTTTCGTGCTTGAGCTGGGAGTACGCGCCTTGCCCATGGATGTTGAAAACGACCCGGCTCAGGCCGCCGATCCCGCTCTCTTCGTGGTCGACCACCTCCATCTTCCACTTGCGGCGCTCCGCGTACCGCGAGTACATCCTGAACAGCTCGTTGGCGAACAAAGCCGCTTCGTCGCCACCGGCGGCGGGACGGATCTCCATGATCACGTCTTTATCGTCGAGCGGATCCTTGGGTACGAGCATCAGCTTCAGTTGGTCCATTAGGGCCGCGATCCGGGCCTTGGCGGGCTCGATCTCCTCCGCCGCGAGCTCCTTCAGCTCAGGATCGCTCAGCATTTCCTCCGCGCCCTGGAGGTCGCCCATCGCCTTGCGGTAGTCCCGAATGGTGGTGACGATCGGCTCGAGCTCCGCGCGCAGTTTGCCGAGCCGCTGCATTTCGCGGTTGTCGGTCACCTTGGCTGGATCGTTGTACTCCGCTTCCACCTGTTCGAAGCGTTTCTCAATTTCCTGAAGCTTCTCGAGCATCGCTAGATTCTACGTGATGTGGGCAATGACGAGCCTGGGCCGCGCATCCGAAGATGAGCGGCCCAACGTGGCGGCTGCCTCCAGCCCACCGAATTTGCGGGGCGGATCCGGGGTCTCGGGCGTTCTAGTGAATGTGAACGTCGCGCGAGACCTGGGTTTCCAGCTTGTCGCCCGGATGCACGTTGACGCTCTTACCCACGACGAAGTAGCCCGCGCCCAGGCCGAGCGGCCCTAGGACCAGCGCCCCGACCCCGGCCGCGCCGGCCGCCTTCGTGCCTCGGGTTCCCCCGATCACATTGCCCTTTTGGCGGGGCTGAAGAGGGATCTCCGTGTCGCCGAGATGAAGGGGAAGAATATCCAGCCGGAGTTCACCGTTCTTTCCGAAACGCCCGTTCTTCTGGACCGAGGTGATCCTGGCCGTGACGTGCTCTCCGCTGTGGATGACGACTCGGTTGCCGAGGCTCACGTCATTCACTACGTGGAGGCGAACCGTGTCGCCGGTATGGGCCGTGCGCGAACTCAGTGGTTGGTCGAACGCCAGCGTCACTTGGGTGCCCTTGTGAAGAGTAGCGGCCACGGCGTTAGTAGACAGCGCGGCTGCGGCGGCGAATGACAGAAATACGGTTCTGAGGCTCATTGTCGATATGTTCTCCCTGGGCATGCATGCAAGACCCATACGGTCAGACCGCGATGCATGCGCGGTAGTTCCTACGGGCCGGGCCGAGGTCTGGGTTGCATCGATGCCGGGCCCCGGTAGGGCGTTTCTGAGTGTGGGCGGCTGGCGATCTCCTAAACCACGCATCTGCAGGGAAGGCCTTTCTAAAAGCGCCGCCCTCCTTGTTTCTTCCTCCCGAAGTGGGTGCCTATATAGGGAGGAAGAAAAAACGTGGGGGTTCGGGCGCGCCGGATGCCCGGCAATCGGAGACGCCCTGCGGCGCCTTTAGAAAGCCATTCCTTCGTAGTCGCGGATGAGGCCGACGATCTTCCCGATGACGGTCGCGTCCTCTTGCTGCACTTCGATCGGCGAGTATGCGGGATTGCTCGGGATCAGCTTGACGCCGTTCTTTTCGAACGAGATGCGCTTCACGGTCGCTTCGTCCCCGAGCAGCACGGCAACGAGATCCCCGTGGTTCGCCGCCTGCTGCGGTTTGACCACGACGAGGTCTCGGGGCATGATCCCTTCGCCGGACATCGAGTCACCCTTCACGCGCAAGAGGAATGCATGCTCGATGTTCCGAACCATCTCGTAGGGAACGGCGATGAGATCCTCCACGTGCTCCTGGGCATGGATCGGAGGGCCCGCTGCGATCGACCCGAGCAGAGGCAGCATGGCG
>DATJYD010000802.1:0-4010 GCA_035499755.1 Fimbriimonadaceae bacterium | reverse complement strand
GGGCGGTTCATCAAGATTCTCTCCGACGGAGTGACCGCGGCCGCGAAATACGATCTGCCGGTCATCGCCCACATCTACCCCCGGATCTTTACCGACGACGGGCCGAGGCTGCTTCATGACCCTGACAACATCGCCTGGGCGGTGCGGGTCGGGATCGAGTGCGGCGCGGACGTGATCAAGGTCGGCTACACCGGCGATCCTGCCTCCTTCGGCCAGATCGCGCGGGCATGCCCGGTGCCGGTGGTGGCGGCGGGCGGGCCGAAGACGAACACATTCGAAGAGGCTCTCGAGTCCATGAAGGGGGTGGTCGACAGCGGCGCCCGAGGCGCGACGATCGGGCGAAACATCTGGGGACACGGAAACATCCGGGGCGCTCTCCGCGCTTTCAAGGCGGTGATTCACGACGGCAAGTGCGTGAGCGAGGCGATGAAGGAGTTGGGGGAATGAGGGGATGAGGGAGGTGACAGCGGTGATGGAGGTGAACCCGCCACTAGGGCTCTGGGCGGACGTTGAAGGCGAGCGTTCCGTTAGCGCTCGGCAACTTTCGCGCACCTGCTATCACCTTAATCACCTCCATCACCTCCATCACCTCCATCAGGAAAGATGATCGACGTTCTTGGAATCGGCTGCGCGGCGGTGGACGACGTTCTCTACGTCGACACCTATCCGTCCGCCGATTCCAAGCTGCAAATCAAGCGCAGCGAGCGGCGGTTCGGGGGTTTGACCGCGATCGCGCTGATCGCCGCCGCCAAGCTCGGGGGACGATGTGCGTTCGCCGGCCTTCTCGGTGAGGACGAGCTGTCGAGGAGCGTCGAAGACAACTTCATCCGTCACGGAATCGACGTGTCCCACGCGGTTCGGCGGCCCGAATCGCGTCCGGTGCACGCGACGATCGTCGCGGCCGAGGAGACCGGAACCCGCAACATTTTCTTCGAAGCCAGCGCCCCGACCGGCGCTCATTCTTCCGGCCCAAGCGAAGAGGTCATTCGCGCATCGAAGGTTCTCTTTCTGGATTACCTCGGGGTCGCGGGCGGCATTCGCGCGGCGACGGTCGCGCGGAAGGCAGGCGTTCCGGTGGTCGGGGACCTTGAAGACGACCGAGACCCCGATTTCGGCGAGCTTCTCGTCCTCGTGGACCACCTCATCATCGGCCGCGAGTTCGCGACGAGGCTGACCGGCGTCGACGATCCGCAGGTCGCGGTCGAGAAGCTGATGACTCCGGGCCGCGAGACGGCCGTCGTGACGTGCGGAAACGAGGGCGCCTGGTACGCGTCGCGCCGCCCGGAACCTCCCTTTCCTTTCCCGGCGCAACCGTCGCCGCAAGAGGAAGGGGGGACCGCTCGCCATCAGCCGGCCTTCCCCGTCAAAGCGGTCGACACGACCGGCTGCGGCGACGTCTTCCACGGCGCGTACGCCTTGGCCCTTGCCCGGGGAGAATCCGTCGAATCCCGCGTCCGGTTCGCCGCCGCCGCCGCCGCCGTCAAGGCCACCCAGGCCGAGGTCCCATCGGCTGAGCAGGTGATCGAACTTCTCGCAAGACCAACGAGAGTCGAAAGAGCGAAAGACCAGAGACCCCAACGGAGATGACCCACTTAGCAGAGCCGTTCGCACAAGACGCCCTAAGGCCCCAACGCCTCAACGCCCAATACCTCGATACCCCAACACCCCAATACCTCGTCCCCAACGCCCAACGGCCAATACCTCAATACCTCACCATCCCCCCGACGCCCTAGCACAATGAACCTCATCGCAGACATCGAACAGGCCCTGGCCGAGATACCCGTCCTCGACGCCCACACTCACCTCGTGAGCGGGAAGCTTGGCGCGCGAGGCCTGCACGACATCCTGCTCTATCACATGGTGATCAGCGACCTATACGCCGCGGGATGCCCGAGCGGAAACCGGCTGACAGAGTTTCCCGGCTGGCCGGAGAAGGCCGAGTGCCATGCGCGGATCCAGGAAGCGCTGCCCTACCTCGACCGGGCCTGTAACACGAGCGGCATGTGGGGCGTGCGGACGATTCTGGCCGACCTCTACGACTGGCACGAGCCGATCACGGAGGACAACTGGCGGAGGCTGGACGACAGCGTGCGCGAGCGCGCCGACGACCGCGCCTTCCATCACAGCGTGCTGGACCGGATGAAGGTCGGGCGGACCTGCGCCGAGTACGCGCGCCGGGGAGAAGGCACGGACGACGACCGGCTCCAATACTCGATGGAGTGGGGCATGTTCATGCGGACCCAATGGGGCGAGTTCGATACGCCGCTCTACGACCTCGAAAGAACCTGGGGACGGCAGCCGGAAAGTCCGGCCCCGGTCAAGGCGGTACGCGAGCCGACCGACCGGACGATCCACTCCCTCGACGAGGTGCACGCGGCGATCCGCCACTACGTCTCCGCGATCCCTTACGGAAATCTCATCTCGACTGCGATGGGGCTTTCGACCGACATCGACTACACCGTCCCGACCGACGATCAGATGGCGGAGGCGATCCGCAACCGGGCCGGCGCCGGGCCGCGCGAGCGGGATATCTATGCGGCTTACATCGGCGAGCACTTCTTCACCGAGTTGGAAAAGCATGGACACGAGATCGTTTTTCAGTTCAGCACGGGGGCCGAGCCGCTGCCCTTTGAGACGGCGAGCCGGCTGAGCCAGAAGACGATCGGCCAGTTCGGGGAGATCTTCGGCCGCCATCCCGGCCTGCGGTTCCAGTGCTTCAACGGCAGCAAGCACGCCAACCAGTCCCTGTGCACGATCGCCCGCGAACTGCCGAACTTCAGCCTCGCCGGCTATTGGTGGCACAACTTCTTCCCTCAGTCGATCCGCCACATCATGGCGGAGCGCCTCGACATGCTGCCGGTTAACAAGCAGATCGGCTTCTTCTCCGACGCCTACGTGGTCGAGTGGGCGTACGCGAAGCTCGTCATCGTGCGCAAGCAGCTTGCCCGGGTGCTCGCGGAGAAGATCGGCCAGGGCCAGTACTCGCTCGACGACGCGCTCGGCATTGCGCGATCGATCCTCTACGAAACGCCCCAGGCTTTTGGGATGAAAGCCCGGGGAGAGACGGAAGAGCCGGGGGTGATGATTGATGATTGATGATTGACGCTTGGCCCCTCTTCCACTACTCCACCACTCCAGACTCCAGACTCCAAACTTCCATGAGCCTCTTCGATAAACCCATCGGCATCCGATCCCATTGGATCAGCTTTGAGAATGCGATCTCCGAGCGCGGGCAGGCGGCCCAGGAAAACCAGGGCGCGAAGGGGCATGCCTTCGACTGCGTCCGGGCCGGGGAGACGAAGACCCTCCTCGACCTCGAGGAGACCGGGATGATCTGCCGGATCTGGATGACGATCGGCGACCGCTCGCCCGAGATGCTCCGCAGTCTGAGACTCGAGATGTTCTGGGACCAGTCCGACGAGCCGGCCGTGTCCACGCCACTCGGGGACTTCTTCGGAGTCGGCCTGGGCCGCCGGACGCCGTTTGAGAATGCGCTCTTCTCCGATCCCGAAGGCCGGAGCTTCAACTGCTTCATCCCGATGCCTTTCCGCACGGGCGCCCGGGTCACCCTGACAAACGAATCGGAGAAGGACCTCGCCCACCTCTTCTATGACATCGACCTCCTCCTGGACGTCGAGCACACGCCGTCGACCCTGTATTTCCACACTCACTGGCGGCGCGAGGCGCCTAACGAGCTTGGGAAGGAATATACGATCCTTCCGAAGGTCGTCGGCGCCGGCCGCTTCCTCGGCTGCAATATCGGCATCATGCCCGACCCCGCTTACGAAGGCGCCTGGTGGGGCGAGGGCGAGGTCAAAGTCTGGTTCGGCGACGACGACTATCCGACCCTTTGCGGGACCGGCACGGAGGATTACATCGGCACCGGCTGGGGTCAGGGCGTCTATGCGAACCGCACGCAGGGCTGTCTGATCGCCGACAAGGAGGCCGGGCAGTGGTGCTTCTACCGCTTCCACCTCGACGATCCGATCTTCTTCGACGATGCCTGCCAG
>DATJYD010000801.1:0-4574 GCA_035499755.1 Fimbriimonadaceae bacterium | reverse complement strand
TGGGGCTCCAAGCGGCGCATCGCCTGGAGATTCCTTGGCCCCAAGCCCCGGGGCTTTTCTGCGGGAGCCCGCCCGCCAATGCCCTGGGGCTCCAAGCGGCGCATCGCCTGGAGATCCTCGGCCCCAAGCCCCGGGGCTTTTCTGCGGAAGCCCGCCCGCCAATGCCCTGGGGCTCCAAGCGGCGCATCGCCTGGAGATTCCTCGGCCTCAAGCCCCGGGGCTTTTCTGCGGAAGCCCCGGGAGAATGCCTCAGCTCACGCTCTTTCTAAACCGCGCGGTGGACAGCCCGATCAGGACGGCCGCGATCAGCCACAGCGCCATGAACGGAGCCAGCAGATCGAAAAACCCGGCCCCCCGCACGATGATTCCGCGAGTCGCCTGCATGAAATGGGTCGCCGGCATCAGGGCCGAGATCACGTAGAGCCAGCCCGGCATCGTCTCCCGCGGCGAGACGTAACCCGACAACAAGATCGAAGGCATCACCGTCAAGAGCGTGAACTGCAGTGCCTGCCCCTGAGTCTGGGCGAGTGTGCTGATCAGCAGCCCAAGGGCCAGGGTCGCGATCACGAACGGCACGCAAATGATCGTAAGGGCGATCAGGCTTCCGTGAGGCTGCACGCCGAAAACCACGTCCCCCGCGAAGAGCACCACCGCGAATTCGCCCATCGCCACCACCGCGTACGGCAGCAGCTTCCCCAGCATCAAGGCGAGCCGTCCCACCGGGGTCACCATAAGCTGCTCCAGCGTCCCCATCTCCTTCTCCCGCACGACGCTGAAAGCCGTCAAAGCCACCGTCACCACCTGCAGCACGACCACGAGCAGCCCGGGAATCATGAAGTTGACGGTCTTGCTGTCCGGGTTGAAGAGCACGTTGATTCTCGGGATCGGGGCGCCGGGCGCGGGCGGGCCGGGAGATCCCACGAAGGCGAACCGCGCCCGTACCGAGACCTGGGCGTCCGAGCCGTCGATCATCACCCCGACCTGCGGATTGCCGCCCTTCGCCGCCGTGCGGCCAAAACCGGGAGGAATCGTCACCGCAACCCGTGCTGCGCCCGAGCGCAGCATCTGCGCGGCCTGATCCGGGGTATCGATGGAGCCGACGAAATCCAGATACTGGGTGGCCTGAAGCTGGGCCAGATAGTCGCGGCCCTCGCGGCTGTGGTCGAGGTCCACCGCGACCGCCGGGATGTGGCGAACGTCGAAGTCGATCGCATAGCCGAAAATGACCATCTGGATCAGCGGCAGGAGAAGCGCGATGATCAGCGTCGTGCGGTCGCGCCGCAAATGCATGAACTCCTTGCGCAGAATGCTCGCGAATCCGTTCATCCCTGCGCCAGCCTCCGGGTCAAGGTAACGAACACATCCTCCAGCGACGGCTCCGAACCCCTGACTCCAACCGCCGTCAGACCGGCCTCCCGCAGCCGCTTGAGGATCTCGTCGTCGGTGGCCGCTTCATCGATCAGCAGGTGAATGTCGGACTCGACGAGAGTCGCATCCCGGACGAAGGGAACGACTTTCAGCACCTGAAGCGCCACCGGCGGCTGCTCGGTCGATACCGCGACCCTCCGCGTACCCGGCGGCGACAGCTCGGGCAGAGCCTTCAGCTCATGGGGCGTGCCGTGCACCATCAGCTTCGACAGGTAGATGTAGGCAACCTCACTGCAGCGCTCCGCCTCGTCCATGTAGTGGGTGGTCACAAACAGGGTCTTGCCTCGTCCGGCCAACTCGAACAGGAGATCCCAAAGCTGCCTACGGGCCACCGGATCGATGCCCGCCGTCGGCTCGTCGAGAAAGACGAGGGGCGGCTCGTGGATAAGAGCCGCGGCGAGAGCCAGCCTTTGCTTCCAGCCTCCGGAGAGCGTCCCCGCCGGCCGGTCCAGGTAGTGCTGCAATCCGACGAGATCGACGACTGCGGCCGTTCGCTCTTTCAGTTCCTTGCCGCGCAGTCCGTAGATCCCGCCGAAGAACTCGAGGTTCTCACGGGGCGAGAGGTCCCGGTAGAGGCTGAAGGCCTGACTCATGTAGCCGATCGAGCGCTTCACGTCCTCCGGCCGTTTCGCCACGTCGAAGCCGTTGACGGTCGCACTGCCTCCGCTCGGCAGCAGGACCCCGCACAGCATGCGGATGAAGGTGCTCTTGCCGCTCCCGTTCGGGCCGAGGAGGCCGAAGATCGACCCCTTCGAGACGTTGAGATCGAGCGCGTCGACGGCGGTGAGGTCGCCGAAGCGCTTCGTCAGTCCCTGCGATTCGATCGCATTCCCTACGGCCACCGGCCCATCCTTCGCACCGTCGCGTACATGCCCGCTTTGACTCTCGGGTCGGATTGGGCGAGGCGGATGCGGACGCCGAACACCTGCTTCCCGCGCTCTTCCGGCGTCTGGAGATTGGCGGGAGTGAATTGGCCTTGAGTGTCGATCGACTCGACCGTGCCCTTGACGATCCCCGCGATTCCGTCGATCGCGAGATCGGCGTCGTCGCCGACGTGGATCTTGTGAAGTTGAGCTTCGGGTATGTAAACGCGGAGCCAGATGTCGGTGGGATCGCTGATCTGCACCGCCGGCTCGTCGGGGGTTATAAGGTCCCCGTCCGCCACGAGGACCCGGTCGACGATGCAATCTTCGGGCGCGAAGATCGTATGCTCGCGCAGGTTCTCGCCCGTGCTCAGGGCGTTCAGTTTGGCTTGCTCCTGGGCGGCCTTGGCCTTGGCGATATCCTCCTTGCGGCTGCCGTTCAAGAGGAGATCGAGGGCGGCGTTCGCTTGAGAGAGATGGGCCCGCGCGGCTGCGATATCTTCCTTGCGGGGGCCTTTCACCACAAGCGCGAGGTTCTCGCGCGCCATCGCCACGTCCTCCTTCGCGGCTTCGACGTCTTCCGGCCGGCTTCCGTTCTTGACGAGCTGAAGCTGCGCCTGAGCCTGGCGATAGGCGTCCTGGGCTTGGGCGAGTTCCTCGCGCGGCGTGCCTTCCATCGCCCGCTTGTAGGCTTGGCCGGTGTCGCGCGCGTTGGCTGCCGCCTGCTGTTGGGTGGCGAGCGCGGAGTCGTACTCCTCCTTGGGCGCGGCGCCCGCCCGGTAGAGCGCTTGGGTCCGGGCGAGTTGCTTGTTGGCGAGATCCAGCGCGGCCTGAGCAGCGTCGGCGCGAGCCTTCAGCTCGGCGCGCTCCTCTTTCGTCAACCCCCGCTGAGCTTGTTGCAGCTTGGCTTGGGCAAGGTCGGCGGCGGCTTGGGATGCCGCGATGTCCTCCGGTCGCGAGCCGAGGAGGGTCTTCCGGTAGACCGCCTCCGCCTGAATCAGGCGGTCCCGCGCCGTGCGAATGTCCTCCGGTCGAGAGCCGTTTGCGAGCTTGTCGTAGTCCGCTTGAGCCTCGGCGGCGGCGTCCCGAGCCTGCTCGATCTCCTCCGGCCGAGGCCCGCGCGCGGCCTCCAGGTATTGCTCGCGAGCCTGCTCCTCGGCTTGCTTCTGCGCCTCATAGCCGGCCCGGTAGCTCTCGTCTTCCAAGACCACGAGCGCCTGACCCTTCTTGACCGCGTCGCCCTCCCGCACGAGGATCCTCTCGACCCGCCCGCCGATCCGCGACGAAGCGAGGGCCGGCTGGCTCTCGAAGTACCCGGAGAGCAGGCTCTCGCTCGCCCGCCGCTGACGGTCGATCAGATACCCGCCGCCCGCGACGACGGTCAGGAGCACGGCCCCCACGATGATGCGGCTATTCATCCTTCGAAGCCACCTCCTGTAGGATTCTGAGGAATCCTTGTTCAACTTCTTCGCTCATCACCGCCTCTCCCGCCACCGTCCGATAGAGGTTGCGAAAATGCAGCCAGCCGTCGGACGCGGAGAGGGCGAAGAGAAGCCGGACGAAGCGCGGATCGTTCGTCTCGGCGCTGAGGGAGCCAATCAGGCGGTCTCGCCGCTCGACGACGAACTTCGGCGCGGGCACGCCGGAGAGGCTGGCCCACGCGATGAGCCGTCTGACTTCCGGGTTGTCGCGGATCAGCTTGTAGCGCATGAGCACGATCTCCCTCGGATCCCCGCTTCCGCTTTCAAGCAGCCGGTCGATCGCGTCGATTACGGGCGCCACCTTCGTTTCAAGGCAAGCGTTCCAAAGCTGTTCCTTGTTGCCGAAGTGGTACTGGATCAGGCTCTTGCGGACCTTCGCGGCGGTGGCGATATCCCCGATCGACGCCCCCTTGTAGCCCTTCTCCGAGAACTGCTTGAACGCCGCGCGGAGGATCGAAGCCCGCGTCTTCGCAGGATCGAGCTGCTTGCGTTCTTTGGCCGGATGATTCATGGTTTGGACGACTGTCCAAACACATTATGCCATATGAGTTGTTGGGGATCGGGGGCGGAGGTCTGGGTGAGAGGGGATTACAATGTCACCATGACGCGACGGAGGGCGATCTGGGCGGGGGCAGGGCTCATCGTGATCGCCCTATTGATTGCTGTCCTTGCCGCCGCCCACCGCTCGCCGTACGCGTTCCTCGAGCAGTACAATCCAGAGCACGTGAGGATCGACCTCGGGAGGATCACCGGTCCCTCGAAGGCGCCGAAGACTACGGGAACGATGCTCGTCTTTCGAAAC
>DATJYD010000800.1:0-7848 GCA_035499755.1 Fimbriimonadaceae bacterium | reverse complement strand
CCTTGCAGTTCCCGGACGGCAAGCTTCTTCCGCTCTCGCCGATGTTCTAGCTCGGCGAGCTTCTTGAGCCGTGCTCCATCGAGTTGCCGCGCCTCGGCGAGCGCGGCTTCCGCGGCGGCGAGCTTGCCCGCCAGGGCTTTGGACTCCTCGCCGACCCCGCCCACTTCTCGCCGGGCTTCCTCCAAGGCCTCGGATTCGGCTTGCTCTTCCTGGTTGCAGGCATCCAGTTCGGCGTCAGCCCGGATGACCGCCTGCTCCGCATCGGAATTGCGGAGCGTCTCTTCGAGCAGGTCCAAAGAGCGCATTCGCTCTTCGCCAAGCCGGATTCCCGACTCCGCCCGCTCTATCGCCGCTCCCGCTTCCCTCAGTCGCTCGCGGAGACCCTCCATCCGGTGCTCGACCGTCTCCACCGTCACGCGCAGCGTCTCCGCCTGGGACTCGAACTCCGCAGCCCGCGCGCCCTCCGCGCGAGCGATCTGCGCGGAGGCCGCAAGCCGCGCTTCGAGTTCCGCGACCTCCCGTGCGGCGCTCGTCAGATCCCGGATCAGCAGGCCGGTCTCGACCGAGCGAAGGGCTTCGGCCGCCGTCCGATACCTCCGCGCGACCTCCGCTTCCGCGCGGAGCGGCTCTCGCTGCGAGTCCAGCTCCCGGATAATGTCCTCCACGCGGACCAAATGCTCGGCCGCGCTGTCCAGCCGTTTTGCCGCCTCCGCCTTCCGGAGCCGGTAGCGCTGGACCCCGGCGACTTCGTCGATCCAGGCGCGGCGATCCTCAGGGGAGGCCGCAAGCGCCTGATCGATCTCCTTCTGGCTGACGATCGCATATCCGGCTCGACCGAGCCCGCTATCGGCGAGAAGCTCATGGACGTCGCGCTGGCGGCACGCGCGGCGGTTGATGTAGAAGTCGCTCTCGCCGCCACGGGTCAACCGCCGGGTCACCGAAACCTCGCTCGTATCGATCGGAAGCGATCCGTCCTCATTGTCGAAGAGCAGAGTCACCTCCGCCAATCCGATCGGACGCCTCTTCGCGCTCCCGTTGAAGATCACGTCCTGACTCGTCGCGGCGCGGAGATGGCGGGCGTTGGTCTCCCCCAGGGCCCACAAAATGGCATCCACCAAATTGGACTTTCCGCAACCGTTCGGCCCAACGACCGCGACGATGCCGCCGTCGAGGTTCACCTCGGTCCGGTCGGCAAAGGTCTTGAACCCGAGAATGCGGACGCGCTTGAGTCGCATAGAGACGGTTCCCCGGGGAATCCGGGATCGCACATTGAAGGACGTTCCCGAGCCGGAGATCGGTGTGCCCGCGCACCCGCTGTGGAAAACCCCCTATCAAAAGTGAGGGCCGCACCCAAAGCTGGGTGCGGCCCGTGCGCAAACACGTCTACTTCCCATCACCGGGACGCGAGGCGCGCCTCCAAGCGAGATTCAGTATCAGGCCAAGTGCGACCAAGTCGCCGAATAACAGATTGCTGATACTATAAACCCCCAAAGCCGCAACGACAAGAGTTTTTTGAAGAAATCTCCACTTTCTGCGAACTTTTTGGCCGCATGCGCGTTGTGGGGGTGCCGCCCGCGGCCCTGCGACGGCGCATCCGCCAAAATGGGGCATGTTCTCACTCGGTTCGCTGTCCCAACTCCCGATCCTGCGATCCTATCGTTCCCGCCGTGCAAGCTCCTACGACGTCAGCGGAGGAAACGAGGACTCTTGGCGCCTCGAGCCCGGCTCTCGCACGACCGTCTTCGAAACTCAGTCCGCCGGCTGCGTCAAACACATCTGGATGACGGTCGGAGGAGACGACCTCTTTCCGAGGCAAGCAGTAATCCGTATGTGGTGGGACGGCGAGTCGACGCCATCCGTCGAGTGTCCGCTGGGCGACTTCTTTGGCATGGCCTTTGGCCGGTTCAAGAACTTCGTCTCCGCGCCGATCCAACTCTCTCCCGAAGACGGCCGAGGCATGAACTGCTGGTGGCCGATGCCGTTCGACGCTGCCCGCATCGAGGTGGAGAATGGCTGCGAAAACCCCATCTACCTCTACTTCTATATTGATTGGGAGGAGTTCGCCTCCCCCGGGGAGGACCGGGGGGTGGAGGCAGCCCGGTTCCACTGCCAGTGGCGTCGCGAAAACCCCACCGACGGCTGGATCACCGAGAGGGTTACGCCCGAGAACGTCCGCCATTACCACGTCGAAACCAAGAATCTCAGCGACGAGGGCAACTACGTGATCCTCGAAGCGAGGGGAAGCGGGATCTATGTCGGCTGCCACCTGGAGGTCGACGCCTTCGAACGGCACGGCAACGATTGGTACGGCGAAGGCGACGACATGATCGTGATCGATGGCGAGCCGTGGCCGCCGCGTCTCCATGGCACCGGGACTGAAGACTACTTCTGCACCGCCTGGGGCCCCACTCAGGAGTACTGCGCGCCCTATCATGGCATCACCCTCAACTCCGGCGACGAGGAGTGGAAGTGGCGCGGCAAGAACTCCTGCTACCGCTTCCACATCGAGGACCCGATTCGATTTGAGAAGTCGATCCGGGTCAGCATCGAACATGGCCACGCGAACAAGCTGCGAAACGACTGTTGCAGCACCGCCTATTGGTATCAGCTCGAGCCTCATGGGCCATTTCCCGCATTCCCGCCAGTGAGCGAGCGGATGCCTCGGCCCTAACCCTCCCTCCCCCCGGCAATAGGCGATTATTCCAGATCATGCATCTGGACGCGCGGTGCCGTAGCGGCAGGGCTTGCCCTGCGAAAGCCGTCGCCACTAATGCAGGTAGTCGAGGCAGAGAGACTCAGGAGGAGCCGAGTTGGTTGGCGGGCTCCTGGGTAAGGAACGCCGTGGGCCCTACTGGCCGCGCTCCTCCCGCTCGACCTGAGCTTGAGCCCCCGCCTGGGCTTCCGGCGAGACTCCGAGCCCGGTCAGAAGCGCGTGGGCCATGACCTTGTTTCCCTCCGCGTTCATGTGGACTCCGTCCACCGTCAGAAGCAGGTCCCGGCCCCCCGTCTCCTTTCGATAGTCGGTGATCAAACTCCGAAAGACCTTCTGGTAATCGACGAAAACAAGGTGGTGCTCGCGGGCGATGTCGCGCAGCGCCTTGTTATAAGCCTCCGCCTTCGCGTTCTCGCGATTGTCCAGTTCCTCGTGAATGACCGTCGCCGAGAGAATCACGATCTTCGCCCCGCTCGCGAGCCCATCCTGGACCATCTTCTCGACATCCGCTCGGTAGACATCGAGGGGCGTTCCCCGGGGACCGTCTCCCATCGGGTGGTTGTCGTAGAATCCGTGCCAGACGTCGTTGACCCCGACGCTGATCGTGATGAGATCGGGCCTCTTGTCCAGTACGTCGCGCTGATAGCGCGCGATCATATCGGGCGCCTTGTTTCCGCTGACGCCCGCGTTGAGCACCTCGATCTTCTGTTCCGGATAGATCGCGCCGAGGTAATGCCGGACCAGCCAAACGTAGCCGCCGGGATTCTCGCCGACCTCCGTAATGCTGTCTCCCAGGCACACGATCCGGTGTACGTTTTGCAGGATCGGAGGAGCCGGAGCCTGGGCGGCGGCGAAGGCGACGGTTGCGAGAGCGGAAGCTAGGGCCAGAGGTTTCATGAGTTCGCCAAGCTTACCGGCGTCCCGCGCAATCCCCTCCCTTCGAATGGCGCTCGACTCCTCACAGGTGGAATCGAAGCAAATACTCCAGCGCCATCGCCGCGAAGGTAGCGATCGCTCCCGGCCAGATGCTGCCCGTCACCCGGAAGATCACCGTCAGGATAAGCCCCATCGCGAAGAACATCGGGACGAACAAGATGCCGAGAGGAAGCCGGACCGCCGCGAAGAGAGCCGCCGACACCACAACCGGTATCCAGGTCGGCTTCACCAGGTCGCCCAGCCTGGTGATGAGATAGCCGCGGAGGGTGAATTCCTCCTGCACCGACCGCAGCCCGAGGTAGCCGCAGCCCTTTGCCAAGAGGAAGGCGTACAATGCGCCCATGGGGCTCGTTTGCGGATGCCAACTGGTGACGGGCGCGCTCGACGCGGAAGCCATGAAGCGCTCCGTCGAGAATCTCGCTTATGATGCGGTCGTCGTTTACAGCGCCCAAGTCCCGGGGACCCGCGACGGCGCGCCGGTCGAGACCATTCTCTTCACCGCGGATGAAGAGAATGCCCTGTTCCAGATGTTCGCGATCGCCGAGGAATCGGCAATACAATGGGATGCGAACGTGGCCCTCGCCCAGCGCTTGGGCGAGCTCATTCCCGGCGACACATCCCTTTGCGTCGCGGTTGCCTGCGTCGACTGGGAAGATGCCTTCGAGTGCAGCCACTCGATTGCGGCGAAGATCGCCGAGCGGGTGCCTGTGTGGGGCAGTTGACCGCCCGCCGGGCGAACGATAGGTTCTATGCGCCCAAAGCCGGGCTGGCCTCAAAATGCGGATTTCTGCGTCAATACTGCCGCCTGCGGAGTCCGTTGGCACCTTCTGTGCAAAAATCCCCAGCGTGGCAGACGCGCGGGGCAAGTTCTATACAATTCTCACGGAGGCTCACGCGTCCCGGCGCACCGTCTCCATGTACCACCAAAGCAACGAGGCCGATCGGTTCGAGGTCGGGTTCGTGGAGGCGGTTTCCCGAACCGATGTGACCATCCTCTGCCTGACTCCGCGCGGCGAGGAGGATGGCAGGATGGCGGTTCGGCTCGAAGATATCACCGCGCTCGAGATCGACGATCCCTATTCGGAGAAGATCCAGACTCTCCACAGCTATCAGGGCTCGATCTATAACCGGGAGGAAAGCTCCCGCGGCCCGGCCCTGCCGAGCATGGACGATCAGCTTGCCAACGCGGAAGAGCACAAGTCGGTCGTGACCGTCGAGGATATCAACGGCAGCCGCTTCACCGGCTTCGTCTCCGAGCAGACCGACGGCTACATCGAGATGCGCTTGATCAACCAGTACGGCAGCCCCGACGGGATCGCAATTCTCGCCCGCCACATGCTCGGCAAAGTCGACGTCGGCCGGCGGGAAGAGCAGACCCGCGCCTTTCTGTACAAGGTTAACCACGAGCTGAAGCGCCTGCTCGAGCCGTAGCCGGTTGGCTCGATCGGGTCACTGCCCCCTGTAAGCGAGCCCGGCTGTCCGGATTGATCATCACAAACAGGGTCCCTTAAGTGATGATGAATCAGCCAGGTTCGAACTCGGGCTTGCGGCGGTCTCCAGGCGCGCTGGAGCCGGATTCATCATCATCGGCCCAATGACGAATGATGATCGATTCGCCCGTCGGACCGCGCATCTCCGAATGCGCTCCGCCGCTCGCGGTTTCCCTGGGGCTGCACCACGGGTGCGGAGCGCTAGTGAAGTAATTCATTTCATGCCTCGACACGCTCCGACGATCGTCTTCCGGGTATCGCCTCGCCAGGTGCCGAGGCATCAAGAAAGATATGACCTGGCCTCGTCATTTGGGCTGCGATGGGCGGAATCGAGTGGTAGCGGCGTGCCGAGGCATCAAAGCCGCCGAAGATGCACTCCGGCGCCCGGGTGCGCCACCCGGTAAGATGGTGGCGAGCATGGACTGGGCTGCTGTTGCCGGCTTCTTCGGAATCCCCTTGCTGCTCGTGATCGGCGCTCTGTGGGCGAGGAGAGCCTGGCAGTTTGACGCGAATCCCAAGCGCGGCCGCAAAGCCGCGGAGGTGCTCCTGACGATCTCCCTTCTCCTCCTCCCCGCGATGTTCCTGAACCTAACCCGCTGGCGCCTCCCCTACGACCTGCCCCACGTCATCTGGGGCTTCTGTGTCCTGTGGAGCTCCATCGAATTCAAGCAGTCGGTTCGAAATCGCTGACACCCGCGAGGCGAAGGAAGGAACGTCGGACCGCGCATCTCCGAATGCGCTCCGCCCGCTCCCGCTCTCCCCGGGGCTCTATCACGGGCGCCGGCTGAGAGTCGATGAACTCTCCTCATCCCCGCGATGCTCTTGAACCTAATTAGCCCCGATCATGACCGTCATAGGCCTCAGATCCAGCTCGACGTCGTAAAGTCGCCGAAATCCTCTGACATGCAGACGACCAATTTGACTCATCGTTCCCGTGGGGCGCCAGTCTTGCCGCCAGAGCGATTATGGACCTGAACGGTGGCAGCCGCGACGAATCGCGCAGTTGAAAGCGTGGATGAATCCGCGCACTCCAAGTCATCGCGCAATACCGTTTAGTGCTCGACCTCCGCGATCCTAAGGCGGGAACTCCGCGCCCGCACTCCGAAGGGGCGTCTGTTCGCATTGCAAAGCGGATGCCGCAGTCCGGAACGCGGCCGAAACGGCCACGGCTCATCAAACCTTCAACCGGATCGTGACGATCTCGAACGGCTTATAGTCGAACCGGACCAACCCGTCGCTGACCTCGAGATCACCGATCGGGTTCTCCTCCAGGTCGCACAGGTAAGCCGCCTGCGGCTCGCGGATGCAGGAAAGCTCCGCCGCTCCCCGACTGTTGTGGCACTCGTAGACCCGCACGATCAGGTCGTCGCCCTCCTCCGACTTCTTCACCGTCTCGATCACGATGTTCCGGTCGTCGCAATGCACGAACGGAGGCAGCGCGCCGGTCGCCCCGCGAGCAGGGTCGAGGAAGGCGTGACGGAGGGGAGCGTTGAGGGCGTAGGCGGCCTGCACGATCCCCGCGTAGTTGTAGGGGCCGTAATGCGGCATCAGCACGTAGCTGAAGCGGTGCACGCCCATGTCCGCCTCGGGATCGGGCGCTTTCGGCGACCTCAGCAGGGACAGGCGCATGACGTTCCCGCGGATGTCGTGCCCGTACTTGCAATCGTTCAGCAACGCCACGCCCTGGTCGCCCTCGCTCAGATCCGCCCACTTCTGGGCGCAGACCTCGAAGCGGGCCATATCCCAACTCGTGTTGAAGTGGGTCGGCCGCTCGACGTTGCCGAACTGGATTTCGTAGGTCGCGCGCGCCGAGTTCACGTTCACCGGGAACGCGACCTTCAGCATCTTGTCCTCTTCGTGCCAGTCGACCTCGGTGTCGAAGCGGATGCCCGGCGTCGGCCCGAGCGAGATGCGCTGCCGTAAGGTGCTGGCCTCGCCGATCCGCTTCACGATCTCCGCCGCGACCCGCACCGGCCCGCGCTCCACGATCTCGAAGCTCTCCGACTTCACGAGGTCGAGCGTCGTCTCCGACGCGTAGATGTCGACGTCCCAGGCCGACCAGAAGAGGGGCTTGTCCTCGAGAAGCTGGAACAGGTTGGCGAGCTTGCCTTGCTCGATGAACTCGGTCCCGTCTTCGAGGCTTTGGATCGAGGTGATGTTGCCGCTGCCGTCGAACTTCACACTCAACTCGGAGCTCTCAATCTTGCGGCCGCTCGCTTTCAACCTGCCCCTGTGCGTCGCGGGCGAATCCGTGAGATCGCCGACCGCGACCGATTCCTGGGCCGCGACCGGGGTCTGAAAGACCAGCTTCCGCTCGCCGAAGGCCTCGACAAGCTGAACGGGCAAGGTCTCGTCGCCGCAGACGAGGGCCTGGGGCGCCTTGTCGATCGGCCAGGGAATCTCGCCCTGAGTCGCCGCGACTGCGTTCTGGAACAGCGCAACCGGCCGAGCCATTGCGGAGGTGTCGAGCTTCGCGCCGATGCTCTTCAGGCTCTTCTCGACGATCGCCTCGCCCATCTCCGCGACCCGCTCGTACTCGCGTAGCGACTCGACGTATACCTCGCGCACGGAGGAGCCGGGGATGATGTCGTGGAACTGGTTGAGGAGGACGAGCTTCCAAGCCTTCTCCAGTTCCGCCGCCGGGTAGCTCTTGGGAAAGCCCTCCGTAAACGCGGCCAGGTACTCGGCATCCCGCATCAGGAACTCGGA
>DATJYD010000799.1:0-2639 GCA_035499755.1 Fimbriimonadaceae bacterium | reverse complement strand
CCATTCGTTCCGGACGAGGGCGGCGAGCACGACGGGAACGACGCAAAGGGCACATGAGAACAGGCCGGCCTTTCTCCCGACATTGATGCTTCGGCCGGTCTTGATCAGGAACGACGAAAGCCAGCCTCCGCCGATGCTGCCGAGATCGGCGAAGAGGTAGATGACGACCAAGGGCAGGCCGACGGTAGACAGATTCAGGTGGAACGTCTTCTTGAAGAAGTCCGGCGCCCAATAAAGATAGAACCACCAGACCGGCGACGTGAGCATGGCGCCGATGATATAGGCCCACACCGCGCGATATCGGAGCAGGCCGGCCCAAGAGACTCGGACCTGGGGATCGGGCGGGTCGCTCTGGATGTGGGCCAGCTCCGCGAACGAAACCCTCGGCTCGTTCTCCGGCTTCTTGTAGAAGAAAAGCCAGATCACGATCCAAAGCCCTCCGATGGCGCCGGTGACGTAAAATGCCGACGGCCATCCGAAGGCGGCCGCGAGCGGAGGAACGATGAGGGGGGTTAGAATCGGACCGAAATTCGATCCCGCGTTGAACAGGCCGGTGGCGAGGGCGCGCTCCTTGGCCGGGAACCACTCGGTAACCGTCTTGATCGCGGATGGGAAGTTGCCTCCCTCCGCGAGGCCAAGCCCGCCGCGGGCGATGTAAAGGCCGGGCAGGGAGCGGACGAAGCCGGTGGCTGCCGCCATGAGGCTCCAAAGCCCGACCGCGATGGTGTATCCCCAGCGCAGGCCGATCACGTCGCTCAGCCTTCCTCCCAGCAAGTAGCCGGCTGCGTAGGTGACCTGAAAGGCGATCACCACATCCGCGTAGAGCACCTCCTTGTTATCCTTCGTCCATCCGAAGCTGGTGGAGATGTTGTCTTTGAGGAGGGCGATGACCTGCCGGTCGACGTAGTTGACGGTCGTGGCCATGAAAAGGATGGCGACGATCCACCACCGGTAGGCGCCGATCTTGCCGACGATGGGCGATTCGTTTGCCTCGGGCACGAAGCCAGTATAGGGGATCGACGGCGACAAGTGGAGTCAGGCCGGTATGAACACTCATGACGCGCGTCATGGTCCGGCCCGCTCAACCGTCTCAGAATAGAGACGATGCAAGCCGCGACGATGCCCAACCCGGCCGGCAAGACGCAGCCCGAGGTGCGCCTTCGCCCCATCGCCCTGCCCAGCGAACATGGAGGGTGGGGAATGCTGGGAGCGCCGATTCTTGCCGGGCTCTCGATCTCCCCCTCCTGGTCCGGCCTTTGCCTCGGCGTCGCGGGCGCGGCCGCATTCCTCACGCGCCAGCCGTTCCGCCTTGCCTTGACCGACATCCGAAAAGGCAAGCGGTATCCGCGCACGGCGTGGGCGATCCGCTTCGCCTGCGCCTATGCGTTCACCGGCGTGGTCGCGCTCGCCGCAGCCGTGTTGCTTGCGAGGGCCCCGTTCTGGATTCCTCTCGTTCTCGCCGCCGCGCTGGGGGCGACGCAGTTCTCTTTCGATATCCAGTCGAAAGGACGAAGCTTCATTCCCGAGATCAGCGGAGCGGCCGCAATGGCGTTGCTATCCACGGCCATGCTCCAGTCTTCGGGCTACAGCCCGGTGCGGTCCTGGCTTCCCGCTGTCGCCCTTTGCCTTCAGGCAGCCACCGCGATCGCCTATGCCGCCGCGCGGGTGCGCCTTGCTCGCAACGTCCAAGTACCCCGCTGGCCGGTCTGGCTGGGCCACGTCGCCGCTCTCTTGGCGATCCTCGTGGTAGCGGAGGAGGGCTGGATGGGATGGCCGATCGTCGCCGCGTTCGCGGTCCTCATGTTGCGCGCAAGTTGGGGGCTGTCGGCTTTTCGCCGGAACGTTCGCGCGGCCATGGTGGGGCTGGAGGAAGTCGGCTACACGCTGATGACGGTGGCCGCGATCTGGATTTCGATGCGAGGCTAGTCTCCCAATGCGAGATTTCTATCCTAAGCGGTCCCGCCACTCGCATCATTTCGAAGCCAATGGCGATGACTTGTGGCAAGTACTCTGACACGGGAGACTACGGTGCTTCGTTGCGTTTCTGAACCAACGGCGAGTGGAGCGGGTGCCGCGACGAAAAACTTCGGATCGGTGCGCGGGGGGTGGAATCCGAGGCCCTCGCGTGCGAGGCTCGTTCCACTCGCCTCAGGCTTCAGGATGACGGGTGGGCTGTGCAAATGCAAAGAAACGGCCTCCAAGGAGGGTGCCTCTTTGCATCGACCGGTCCCTTGAAGCGCGTTGGACGCCCTCTTGTAGAATTCCCATCCCGACATTGACTTATAGTCCGAGACGATTTGCCGGTAAACCGCGATAGCCTCTTCTTCCTCTGCGGCTCGCCGTAAGAATTGAGCACGATCCAGGAGCGCCATCGGCGCGAGGCAGCGGTAGGGGAAAGGCCGGAGATCAAATGCCTCTTCGCACAACCGTGCCGCCCTAGCTGGCTCCCTTTCCGAATTGGCCCTTGCCAATAAGGCCATTGCTGCTAAACACGCCTCTGGGCTTCCCGGTTTTGGCATCGGTTCCGATGCTTTAGTAAGCAATTCTCTGCTCTTGGCAGCACAGTCCTCGGATATCTTGCGATAGTCGCTCCCAGCTTTGCTGGCGTTTACAGCCAAGTGCTGATAGGCCAATCCCTC
>DATJYD010000798.1:0-14681 GCA_035499755.1 Fimbriimonadaceae bacterium | reverse complement strand
AGTTTTTGGCTGGCCCAACTACAGAAAAGCCTCGGCACTTGGCGGGACCGCACCGGAAGGCGGGGGTAAGAGCGTGCCGAGGCATAGCATAGCAAAAAAGCCTCGGCACTTGGCGGGACGGCACCGGGAGGCGGGGGTAAGAGCGTGACGAGGCATAGCTAGCAGCAAGCCTCGGCACTTGGCGGACGGCACCGGGAGGCGGGCGTAAGAGCGTGCCGAGGCATAGCAGCAACTACAGAAAAGCCTCGGCACTTGGCGGGACGCACCGGGAGGCGGGGGTAAGAGCGTGCCGAGGCATAGCAATAGCAGCAAGCCTCGGCACTTGGCGGGACGGCACCGGGAGGCGGGGGTAAGAGCGTGACGAGGCATAGCCGCGCATAGCAAGCCTCGGCACTTGGCGGGACCGCACCGGGAGGCGGGCGTTAGAGCGTGCCGAGGCATAGCTAGCATAGCAAGCCTCGGCACTTGCCGGGACGCTCAGGGAGGCGGGCGTTAGAGCGTGCCGAGGCATAGCATAGCAAATCCGGTCGGATTGCGAGGTTCGGAACTGGCGGGGCGACTTTGTGAAACTCAAATGAAAAGGCGGTTTCGCCTGTATGATTTCGGTGAACCAAGCGCTCGATCGCTTTGGTTTGATACAACCTTCGGACCAGCTTGCCGAGGTCGCGGCTGGGGGAATAGGAACAATGAACAAGTTGGTAACAAGACTATTCGTAGCAATGGCGGTGTTGTCGTGCGTCGCCTTGGCAGCCGCGCAAGGCGGAGGCGGGGGCGGCGGCCAGGGCCGGCGTGGTGGCGGCCGTGGCGGATTCGGTGAGAGCGAGATGACTTTGGCCAATCGCGCCGACGTCCAGAAAGAGCTCAACATCACCGATGACCAGAAGACCAAGATTCAGGCCCTGCAGCAGCAGGAGCGGCAGAACATGCAGGGCGGCGGCGGCAACAACGGTGGCACCCGCCCGACCATGGAAGAGATGCAGCAGCGGATGGCGCAGATGCGCGCGCAGCAGCACAAGGATCTCGCGACCGTTCTTAACGACGGGCAGATGAAGCGGCTGGGCGAGTTGCTTCTGCAGCGCGAGGGAATCAACGCGATCGCGCAGCCGGACGTGCAAACCGCGCTCGGCCTTAGCGACGACCAGAAGGCGAAGATCAAAGATCTTCAGCAAAAGGAAGGCGAGGCGAGGCAGGCGCTGGTCGAGAAGATGCGGAATCAGGAGATCACGCAAGAGGAATTCCAGAGCGACATGCAGAAGAATCAGGACACAATGAAGGATGAGTTGACCAAGATCCTCACTTCCGATCAGGCGGCCAAGTTCAAGACGATGCAGGGCGCACCCTTTACGTTCGATCCGAACATTCGCGGCGGCGGCTTTGGCGGCGGTGGTCGCCGAGGCGGCGGCGGCGGTGGCGGCAACGGCGGCGGCGGTGGGGGCGGCAACGGGGGTGGCGGCGGCGGCAACTAAGCCTTCGACGCAAACCTAACGCCGCGGGGCGGAAGCGAGATGCTTCCGCCCCGCTTCCTTTGGGGAATGAGGGTGGACGTGCCGCTCCAACGTTCGACGGTCCCATCCAGTAGACGTGCTACTGCTACAGATTTGGAGCATCGGGTGCGCACCAGACCAAGAATGTAGTAATATGTCTACATTACTGGCCATGACGCATCAGCCCACGCTATTCGACGAACTCGACACTCCACCGCCGCCCGACAGCCTCGGCGTCGCCACGATCGGGCTCCGGCCCGGCTCGAAGGTGCTCTCCGCCGCCAAAGGCATCATCGCGGGTGCATTCGACTATTCGCTGAATCCCTACGTGGGATGCGGCTTCGCCTGCAGCTATTGCTACGCCGCGAACTTCGTCGCGGACGAGCAGAAGAAGGAGGATTGGGGCAAGTGGGTAGATATCAAGGTGGATGCGGCCGAGCAGATCGCGCGGGCCAACTTGCGCGGCAAGCGGATCATGATGAGCTCCGCCACCGATCCCTACCAGCCACTCGAGCTTCGCGTCGGCCTCACCCGGGGCATCCTCGAGGCCCTTCTTCCTCAGCAGCCCATTCTTACCGTGCAGACTCGCTCGCCGATCGTGAGCCGGGACATCGATCTCCTCCGGCAGTTCCAGCAGGTCCGAGTCAACATGTCGATCACGACCGACTCCGAAGAAGTCAGGAAGCGGTTCGAGCCCTCCTGTGCTTCCATCGACCGCCGGTTCGAGGCATTGGCGGACTTCGCGGCGGCTGGGATTCCCGTGAACGTATGCATTTCGCCGATGCTGCCGATCGAGAACCCGCGTGCCTTCGCCCGCCGAATTCTCGCGCTTGGGCCGGCACGGGTGTACGCAGGCTTCTTCCATTCGAGCGACCGGCAATTTGCGGCGGCCACCCGGCCGGGCGGGCTGTCGATCGCGCGGGAGTTCGGCTGGACGCGCGAGCGCTATCTCGCGACGCTGCGCGAGCTCTGCGAGTATCTGCCGATGCTCAAGCCGTGGGACCGCGACGAACTCCCGGCACGCCGACCCTTGAAGCTCAGCGCTTAGGGAGCCGCTGCTTTGCGCGGGGTTGCCTTCGATGGTTAGGAGGGCAGCTGTTTACTCAAGGAGACCGAACCACCGAATCCACCGAGATCCACCGCCTCGGAGGCGGAGCCGATTCGACGGCGGCGGCCCAAACCAGACCGTATTGAGTTAGGGGCAAATCTTCGGACCCTGCTCTCGGTCGCCGATCGCTACTTGGACAAGTGGCGGTTGGGGGTGGGAGGGTTTGCCTGACGCAGTTTGGGATGCAACATGCAAAGAGATACCTTTTGGCGGGACTTTGGCCGTCGATAAGCCCTGGGTTGGGCCGTTCCATGCTTGACATGTTCGCAGGGCAAGCCCTGCCGCTACGGTACTCGCTTCAGATCCGCGGTTCGCGGTAGGGGGGCAAGGGCGGAGGCCATACAATGAGAGCATGAGCCGGACGTTTATCCTCTTTTCGGTTCATGACCGTAAGGAAGTCTGCTTCGACGTCGCCAAGGACGTCGAGGTCGGAATGCTGATCGCGCGCCGGCGACGCGGCGAGCCGCTCGTGCTCGTCAGGATCGAGGAGTTCGATACGATGCGAGAAGCGGCGTCACGCCTGGCCGCCCTGCGGAAGATGAACAAGGCGAGGCGCTCGCGGGTGGTCGAGCGCGGCAATCCCGAATGGAAGCCGATTCGGGTCGACGCCCGCTGGCCGGTGACGCCGACAGGAGATCCGGCGCCTGGCACCGGCGAGTCTCCGGGGAAGGCGGGCCCCGCCGGCGGTGTCCCGGCCCGAGTCCGGCCGCCGATCGGTCCTCGGGTCGGCCGGGATGCCAAGTCGCCGCCGCCCCCGGACCTGACCGACTAGGGTTGGGGGGTTGGGCGTTCGGCGTTGGGTATAGAGGTGATGGAGGTGATGGAGGTGAGTCCCGGCGCCCAGTTTCGGATTGGCCGCGGGCTGCAAGCGGCAGGGCTTGCGCTGCGAAACGCCGATCATCCGGACCAAGAGCCTGGGTTTCTAGCGAACCCGGCGAGAGGCCATCGCCATTTCCTCACGAAGCCTCTTGACGAGATCCGGCGACAATCTGGGGGTAGCGGCCCAGAAGGCCTGCTCCGCGGCTTGGAGATCCTCCGGCGACGGAGGCATGGGCCTGGTTCGCGCCTGCACCAGCCACTCGTCGATCCGCGCCTCGATCGAGGGAACTTCCCTTCTGCCGGCGATGGCCAGCATGGTCCGCAGCGCCTGCCATCGGCCGGCAAGCGGCATTGCCTCCAATGCAACTCGGGCGCGACGTTCCGCCAGTTCCAGGAGGAGCCCTCCGGAGAGGCTGCCTCGAAGCTTGATGAGGGATTTCACAGCCTCGCGGGCAACCTCGCGAGCCGGATCGTGTAGAGCCTTCGCGAGATCATCCGCGAAGGCCCGAACGCCGAGCTGGCCCAGCGCCCAGGCGGCCTGACGGCGGATCTCCGGAGAGTCGCCGGACTGCAGCAATCGAACCATCACCGGAGCATCCTCGGCGCTCCCGGTTTCGGCGAGTCCGGCGACCGCGCCCGCGTCGTGAAGGCGCGCGCGGTAATAGGCGGCGTCGACCGTAATGCCGCGACTCGCGAGCCGGTGCCGCGCGGCGGCTCGGATGTGCCAGCGCGGGTCGACGGCGAGACGCTCCAAGATCGGGACTCCGGCGCTACCGAGCTTCTCGGCCTCGTCCAGGGCGAGCAAGCGCACCAGGACCGAAGGATCGTTTGCGAGTCCCGACACAATCTCAGCTTGCTCGCCGGCAAGCGAGTGGGCGATGAGAGACGCGGCCGCGACTCGCCGGATGCCCGGATCGGTTGAATTGAGCAGAGCCTTCGCCGAGTCGATCGTGCTCGAGCCCGACCGGAGCCGCAACTCCGCGATCCAGCGCTTGGGGCGCGCCGGGAGCTCTTCGAAGGCGGCGAGCAGCAGCCCGGGCCGGCTCATCAAAATCGTTTCGATCTCGCCGATGATTAGCGGGATATTCCTCTCGACTCCCGGATACGGGCTGGAAGCCCGTACTACCATCGGCTGGAAGCCGATGCTACCAGGGAACGACCGAAGCCGCCCAGCCTCCTTCAGCCGGAAAAGGGACGGCATCGCCTTGAGGGCCACATCCGCCGGTGCTTTCGGAAGGGTCGTGAGGATATACCACCGAGCCCGCTCGGCGATTGGTTTCACCCAGTCGTTGGCGCGAGCGACGATGAACGGCAGCACGCGGATGTCGGCTCGCTCGGCAGCCTCGACAGCCGCCTCTCGTATCCAACCGTCGCCGTGGTAGCTCAGAACCGCGATCGCTCCCCATCCGAGCTTCCCGCTCCGGATGACGCGAGTCGTTGTTTTGATCTCACGCCCCCAAAGCGAGAACCAGAATCCGCTCTGATCCTGGAGCCGGGCGATCGTTAGACCGTCGAGGCGGGCCATCACATGGTCGACCGCCTCGTTGTCGATTCTGGGATGGGTCGACCGGCCGAGGGCCAGCTTCTCGACGGTGTCCGCCACCGACTGCGCAGATTGATACCACTCTTCGGCGGTCAAGCAGCATTCCGCGGGATCCATGCTTCTCATGATGGCCGCTGCCTTGCATTGGAGCGAGCGCCGCAACGAAGAACCTCGGGTCCGTGCGCGGGCGGCGGAATCCGAGTTCCTTCAGGCTCGTTCCACTCGCCTCAGGCTTCAGGATGACGAGTTGGGCTGGGCAAATGCAAAGCAACGGCCTCCAAGTTAGGCTGAGGATTTGAGATTTGAGATCGGCGGCGGCTTGTGAACTCGGTCGGGATCCGATCGCCTCTGGCCTTTGCCGCGGAGCTGTCTCCTTGCGTGTTGCCTCCCAAATCCTGTTAGGCAAGCGCCTCCCGACCCCAACCGTCGTCTTTCCGGGTCGCGATCGGCGACCGAGAGCGGGGTTTGGGTGTTTGCGCTTGACGCCTTTCTAACTAACGAAGGCAGCTCGAGGCAATACAACGGCCTCCGAAGCCCGAGAACGCCGGAGATGCGATCAGGCATTCGTTCTTGGGATTGGGGATAGACGCGGAGTTCGATGCTGATCGTCGCGTGAACCACACTCGAAGCCGCTAACCGGCGAATAGGACATGGCGGCCAGAGGACGGAAAGGTAAAATCGGCATTCCCTCGCGCACCAGCCGCGCGCAGGGCTGCCAACGATGGACCAGGCGCACATCCGCAACTTTTGCATCATCGCGCACATCGATCATGGCAAGTCCACCCTCGCGGATCGCCTCATCGAGCGGTGCGGCGCGGTGAGGGGCACCGCTCAGGAGCAGATGCTCGACTCGATGGACATCGAGCGCGAGCGCGGCATCACGATCAAGATGGCGGCTGTCCGGCTGCAGTACGTGGCCAAGAACGGCGAGACCTACGAGCTAAATCTCATCGACACGCCCGGCCACGTCGACTTCACCTACGAGGTCTCGCGGGCACTGGCAGCATGCGAGGGGGCATTGCTTGTCGTCGACGCCAGCCAGGGGGTCGAGGCCCAGACCATCGCCAACGCGAGCATGGCGATGAACCAGAACCTGGAGATCATTCCCGTCATCAACAAGATCGATCTTCCTCATGCCGACGTGGACCGGGTGAAGGAGGAGATCGAGCATGCCGTCGCGGTCGATTGCACCGACGCGATCGCCGCTTCCGCCAAAGCCGGGATCGGGATCGAGGAGGTGCTGGAGGCGATCGTCTACCGAATTCCCCCGCCAAAGGGCAGCCCGGATGCGCCGCTCCGCGCGCTCATCTACGACTCCCACTTCGACTCCTATCAGGGAGCGATCGCCTATGTGCGGGTGAAGGACGGCGCCGTCAAGAAGGGCGACCGGATCATGATGATGTCGACCGGGTCCCAATTCGAGGTCGACTCGACCGGCCACTTCAGCCCCGGCCTCACCGTCAACAACGGCCTCGAAGACGGCGAGGTCGGCTTCGTCACGGCGGCGATGAAGTCGATCGGAGACGCCCAGGTCGGCGATACGATCACCCTTGCGGGCAGATCGGCCCAAGCCCCCCTCCCCGGCTATCGCAAGGCGCTCAGCATGGTCTTCTGCGGCCTCTATCCCAGCGGCGACCAATACGAGGAACTGCGTGACGCGATCGAGAAGCTTCAGCTCAACGACGCCTCCCTCAATTTCGAGGCGGAGACAAGCGACGCGCTCGGCTTTGGCTTCCGCTGTGGCTTCCTCGGCCTGCTCCACATGGACATCGCCCGGGAGCGGCTGGAGCGGGAGTTCGACCTCGACCTCATCCTCACCGCGCCGAGCGTCGACTACCTCATCACCCGAACGAACGGCCAGTCCGAGCACATCTCCAATCCCTCACATTTCCCGAACCCGCACGAGATGACGAAGATCGAGGAGCCGGTGGTGAACGCCACGATCATGGTTCCCGTCGAATACGTCGGCGCGGTCATGACGCTCTGCCAGGAACGGCGCGGAACTTACAGGAAGACCGAATACCCGACGTCCCAGCGCGTGATCCTCTTTTACACGCTGCCCCTTGGCGAGATCCTGCTCGACTTCTTCGACAAGCTCAAGTCCAGCACCCGGGGCTACGCCTCTTTCGACTACGACCTGGCCGGGTACGAGCCGGCCGATCTCGTCAAGGTGGACGTCATGCTGAACGGCGACGTCGTCGACGCCTTGAGCTTCATCGTGCACCGCTCGTTTTCGTACCAACGCGGGCGGGCGATGGTGGAGCAGCTTCGGAAGGTCGTTCCCCGCCAGCAATACGAGGTGCGGGTGCAGGCGGCGATCGGACTGAAGGTCATCGCGGCCGATACGATCAAGCCCTATCGGAAGAACGTGATCGCCAAGTGCTACGGCGGCGACATCACCCGGAAGCGGAAACTCCTAGAGAAGCAGAAGGAAGGCAAGAAGCGGATGAAGCAGATCGGCTCCATCGAGCTCCCGCAGGAGGCGTTCTTGAGCGTTCTGAAAGTGGCCGAGTAGGCCTTCGGGACCGCCGGATTTTATCCGGCTCCGGGGATCCTGGTGCCTTTCCTTGGATGGAGGCGGCGCTGGTTTCCGGAGCCGGATAAATCCGGCGGTCCCAATCCTCAATCCTCGTCCTCCTCCGGAGCCACCGTCGATGCCTTCGTCTTCATCTGCCCGCGAAGCGACTCGGCTTGATCGAGCATGACTCTCGCCATCCCGCCCGGCTTGGCATCGCGCATCCAGGCCATCATGGCGGACAGGCCGAGCTCCTTCAGGTAGGCGAAGGAGAATCCCTTCGTCCGGCCCGCGACCTTCTCGACCTCTGCATCGCTGAGCCTCAAGTCCGGCTCGTATTTGGCGTTCGCCAGCTCCAAGAACCGACGGCGCAGGCCTTTGTCGGGTAGTGAGAACGTGATCTTGCGGTCGAACCGGCTGGGCCGGTCGAGGATCGCGGGATCCAGCTTCTCCGGATGGTTGGTCGTGGCCACGGTCAAGATCCCGTGGTTAGAGGCAAACCCGTCCATTTCGTTCAGGAAGAAGGATAGGTTGTCCTTGTCGATCAGGGTGTCCAGGTCTTCGAGCACGAGCAGGCAAGGCGCGGCCTGGCGGGCGCGATGGAACACGCGGGTGACGTTGCCGGCGACCGTTCCCTTGGGCGACTTGAAGGTTCGCACGTAGAGGCACGGCCTGCCAAGCCGGTTCACCATGGCTTTGATCGCGTGGGTCTTGCCGTTGCCGGGAGGGCCGAGCATGAGGATTCCGCGCTTCCAAGCGACGCCCTGTTTCTCGTAGACCTCACGGGCTTCGAAGAACCCGGCGAAGTCCAGCTCCAGGGCCTCCAGGACCTGCGGCGCCAGAACCATGCCGTCCAGCGTCGCGTTCGCGATCTGGTCGAGCAGGACCTTGTCACGCAGCCAGTAGCCGCTCCGGTAGACAAGGATTTCTCCGTGGACCTCGCTCGAAAAGGCGCAGACCCGGGCGAAGAACGCGCGCACGGCGTCTGCGTCGTCGCTGACGAGGTAGTACCGTCGAGTGTCGCACGTGCCGTAGGTGATGGCGAGCATCTTGAACCGATGCCCATCCCAGAGAACCTCCTGGAAGCTATTGCGAGGCACGAGCATGGCGCCGCGCTCCTTGCTCAGCCACTCCGCTTCGAGTTGCGGATGGGCGTCGTCGAAGAGCCGAACCTGGCACTTCCCGGCCTCGACGAAGGACTTGAGGTCGAACTCGTAGTCTTCGGTCTCCAGAATCGTCCGGTCGGGATAGATCTGGCGCATGCGAAGGCTTAGCTCATAGGTGAGCAGGTCGTTCGGCTTATGGAGAGCGTCTTTGATGATCTGAGTGAAGGTTTCCATGGCACCGCTCCTTGGTGCGAGGCGTAGCGGCACAGCGAGCTGTGCGATCCTGGTGTTTATCGCGATAGGAGAATCACGACGGGCGACTTGCGGCAACGTTACGCCACCCGAGCGGGCAGCGCACGGAGGGAGCTATTACTTGCCGATGATAAGGAGTCGCATTTTGACGGAGCCGGATTGTGACACGAGTTTCCGGGCGATGTCAAACCGGAGTTGCTAGCCTGGATGGCGGGGCGTGGCGGGGCACGGCGCTTCCCAGGAGGAAAGCCGCGGTATCGGGAACTCGGTCTTGAAGGCCCTCCGCATGCTCGATGGTCAAAACACGGCCGCTGGGACCACCGGATTTTATCCGACTCCGGGGATCCTGGTGCCTTCCTTGGATGGAGGCGGCGCTGGTTTCCGGAGCCGGATAAATCCGGCGGTCCCAATCCTCGCTGGTTCCGGAGGCCGGATAAATCCGGCGGTCCCAGAGAGCTAACGCTCTCGCGCCGCGTGCAGCGCGTCGGCGAGGGCGCGATCGCGGGCCGCTTCGGCAGCCATGCCGAGTTTGTCGTAGCACTCGGCCGCCTTGTCGAGATCGCGGTAGCCGATGTACTTGACGAAGTTTTCGCATTCCTTCGCGGTTCGCTCGTAGGCGTGGGCTGCGTCGAGATAACGCCCAGCGTCTACCAGCCCCTTGGCCCTTGCCCCCCAGGTAGCGATCTGAACCTCGAGAATCGCTCGGTCGTATCCGAGCAACGGGAAGTAGGGCGGGTATTCGCCGGCAACGAGAGTGAGATTCAAGGGCACGGCTCCCATAAACGGCGCCGGTGGGTTCTCGGGTGGGACATTCAGAGACGACTCGGGCTGGAACCGCACGACAGCCACAAAGGGCGGCTTCGCCGGAACCTCCAGAGGCGCAAAACCGACGACCTCGACCTCCTGTCCCTGGAGGTGGATGGCGGCTTCGCCGACAGGACCGGTGAAAGCGCCAAGGCTCACGTAGCGCGCGCCTTCGATCGAGATCTCGGTCGGAGCGGCGGCCGACTCGTCGTCTGAATTCGTCGTGTAGGCGATCCAGATCGTGCCATCCCTGGTTACGGATGCATCGCGTATCTGAGTCGGGCCAAGCTCCGCGAGGGGGTGGGCCCACTCCTTCGCCAGCCTGCCCGGAGACTCGCGCAGGTCGACGATCGGCTTGTCGGACTTCAGCTCGAAGAGAGCCGGATCGAGCGGCATGTTAAACCGGTAGTCCTGGTGCATCTTGAACTCGCCGCCGTTCTCCCCGGGCCGAACGTCCCTGATGTCTGCCGAGATCGGATAGTTGGTCTGTTTGTCGACGACGATCTCCATATGATCCGACCATGGACCCGGCGTGTCACCGGACCGGTCGACCACGATTGCATAGGCGGCCCGCCCGTTGACATCGGAATGCCCCTGAGTGGAACGAGTGACCGTCTCATCGCTGGCCGATTGCCCGTACCGATCCAGCGCATAATCGAGGGCGCTCTGCTGCTCGAAGTCGGCTTGTCCTTCTTCCTTCCAAACCGGCCCCAAAGTAGCATGGTCGAGGCGATGGTAGTCCGAAAGCATGAGACCGTTCCGGGTCACAACGGTTTCCCTTTGGCCGACGCCTTTTTCGATCTCCTGGCGCCACATTCCTTCGGTGTAATAGGTGTGCAGCCACTGGACCCATCTGCCGCTCGGCTGCAGACGGCTGAACGTCATCTCCATCGTCTTGGCATCCTTGATCGCCAATCCGATCTGTTTGAGCCGAGCCGCGAGAGCGTCACGGGGCCACAGGGCCACGAGGGCGAGCGCCAGTACGACAAAGACAGCGGCATAGGCCGGGAGCTTCGACCGTCTCGGCCGCGGATAGGGTGTGCGGCTAGGCTCGCCGAGCGAATCGGAGTATTGCTTGAAGAGGCCCTCCAACTGCTGGCGGCTCATCGGTTCCTGAGGGTGTTCGTTCATGGTTTCACCTCGTCGCTCGAGAGGCGAGTCCAAGCTTCCGCGAAGGCTTCTCGCGCACGCTGGAGCATGCTGTCGACGGCCTCCGCGCGTTTGCCGGTGATCTTCCCGATCTCGGCGCTCGTCAGGCCGGCCATGTATTTGAGGGTGAGCACCTCGCGGTGTTCCTCATGGATCCCCGCTAGCACTTGCCCGACCATCGCCGCCTGATCCGCGCGGTCGTCGAACCGTACCGCGGAATCGCGGTCCTCGACCTCGACCACGGGGCGTCTCCTACGCAGCAGAGTGATCGCCTTGCGACGGGTCATGCCGAGCATGTAGACCCTAAGGTCCCGCTTGTGGCAGGGACTGGGCAGGGCCTGCACGACTTCGATCGCTACGTCTTCGGCGTCCTCCCGGTTTCCCAGCTTCGCCATCGCATAGCGAAAGACCTCGCCGTGGTAGGCCATGGGATCTTCGCCGGTCTTCGGCCGCAGCCATTCGAGTGCCAAGCTCATTCGTCTCCTCGAGCATAGTGCACTACGCGCGAACGCGGCGAGATCCATCTCTCGGAGCAGGAGTCTCCGTGGCCACTCGCGTCCGTCCGCTGTGCCAAGCAGAGCCAGGCGTCTTGAGGCGACGCCAACGAGCCTGGGACGCAAAACTGGGCGGAATCCACTCGTGTCCGGAGCCGGATAAATCCGGCGGTCCCTTAGCCGTGCACGACGCCTTGCGCCGGTCCGAAGGAGATCCGCAAGCCGGCGATGAGGGGGACCGTCTCGGACGGGGCCACGATCAACGAGGTGCCGTCCGGCCAGGTCACCTCCCAGGAGTCCGAGGAGTCGTTCCGAATTCCGATCGTGCCGGTCTGGCTCAGGTGCTGCACGACGGTCGCAACGGTTCCGGTGCCCATCGACTTGAGAAACGGGAGGTCCCCGGTGGCCAGAGAGGCTCCCTGGGTCAGGGGGATCATGCGGCCTTGGATCAGGAGACGGTACCTCGGAGTCCCGACCGGCGCCGGCGTAGGAGCCTCGACCCCGGCCGGAGCGGCCGACCGGCGGCGGCGCTTGCGCATTCCCGCCACGCCAAGCCCCGCCACCAACACCAGGAAGGCGCCCCCGCCTGCCGCTGCGGGTAGGTAGTCCATGAGATTCCGATCGTGCCCCTCGGAGATCTCGTGATTCAGATGGTCGGCCTCTCTCAGGGCGATGGCGTCGGTAGGCCGGTCTTTTAGGATGGCTTCGACCTCGGTTCGCGCCTTTGAAAAGTGGTTGGTTTGCTCCGAAATGAGCGCGCGGCGGTAGTGGAAGGTGGAACTGCTCTCGGAGGGCGTAACGCCGGCTTGGCTCAGGTATTTCTTGGCGACGGAGATTGGGATGGCGAAGTTGGTGCCCGGAATCGCATTCCCCTCGCTGTCGGTCAATCCGAAGGTCGAGATGCCTACGACGCGGCCCATTCGGTCCAGAACCGGTCCGCCGCTGTTTCCCGGATGGATCGTGGCCGACATCTGAATCGCGGAATAGGCGAAGTTGCTCATCGTCTTGATCGCGTTCACCTTCCCATCCGTCACCGTAGACTCCGGCCTCTCGTTCTGATCGAAGGTGTCGTTGAAGGTGCTGTCTCCGGGGAAGCCGACGGCGAACACGGTGTCCTGAATCTGCGGCACGTCCGCGCTCAAGGGCAGGGTATGGAAATCGGCGCCGTCAACCTTTAGAATCGCGACGTCCTCGTTTTGGGAGGACCCGACTCCGCCCGGCAGGGTATGCGCCGGCATGAGCTGCGGATTCTGGAGGGTGCCCGCTTCTCCGGAAACATCGACCACCCCGAGGTTGGCGGTGGCATCGGTCACTTCGGTCTTGGGCGCGAGGAAGGCGACGAGCCCCTGCATCGCGAGCTTCCCGTTCGTGTCGTCGCTCAGCCAGGTCTTCGTGTATTGCTGATCCTCGTCGCTCAATTGCCCGATGGCGTCGTCGATAATGCCGGGAAGCTTGTCTTTGAGGCCCTCCGTCGTGAATTCCGTCTTGAGCTGGTCATCCTCGGCCTCGACGACGTGGGCGTTCGTGACGAGAACGCCGTCGCTCGTCACGAAGAACCCGGAGCCCACCGCGACCGCGGTCTTCGTTTCGGGATCGCCGTCCGAGGTCTGCAGGTAGTCGGCCGGATTCTGGAAGACGGCCGTCCAGACCGCCGACATGAGTTGCTCCCGCGTCATGTCCGGGGTCACGATACGCTGCCCCATCGCTACGATCGCCGGGATGTCGAACGTGAACTTGGGCACCGTCACCTGGGCGGAGATGTGGTTGACGATGAGGACGGTCGCCGACTTGCCCAGGCTCGCCACCGACGTATCGCTGAGAGGGACGTTTTCGGATGGAGTTCCGCAAGCCGAGCACAGCAGCGCGATCGCGACGCACAGGATCGAGCGGAGGCCCCGCGGCGGCCTGGTCGGACGGGGTGCGCTGATATTCATTTGGACCAAAGTCTATTGTAACAGTGGTGCACCCGTTTGGGAGGGTCGCACGTAATCGCGCCCCTTCAGGGCGCAACGGACAACGACGATCCCACCCAGGCCTTCAGCCTGGGCCATGGGTCAGTCGGCCCGTTGGGCCTGGAGAGGAGCGTCCAGTTGGACCCCAGTCAGCCTTGTTTCATCGGCCAGACGGTAACGAGGCCGAGGAGGGTGAGGCCGGTCACGCTGAGGGCGACGAGGGGCGGAGGCGGATCTTCATCCTTGTTCTCGCCTTCGCCGGTTCCTTGGTCGCGGTCTTCCGAATGGCGTTCCTGATTTTCCGATCTGCGGTCTTGATCCTCGCGCCCGTTCTGTTGCGCGCGATCCTCCTTCTCCTGCTTCTTGCCCATGAGCATGGAGAAGCGTTCGGCCTTGAAGCCGTCTGTATGGAAGTAGGTACCCACGAGGCCGGCGGCGGCGCCAATTACGAAGAGCGCGATGGCCGTCTTCCGAAGCGCGCTCGCCTTGCTGAGCCCGAACAGGCAGGCTACGGCGAGGAGCGGGAGGAGGACGGTCGGCACCCAAGCCACCGGTTTCTTGTCGAGGATTCCTGAGTGATAGTAGCGGGCCTCTAGAAAGAGCACGGCGAAGCCCACGAAGAGGATAATCAGAGTGAATTTATCCTTGCGCATGCCGTATGGCAGGTTACCCCTGTGGGGAAGGGGCGAATGGATGAGGCGTCACCGGACGGGCCAGAAGTAGGGCAGATCGGGCGGCTCGGCCCAGCCGAACCGGCTGTAGTAGTCGAGATCCTTGCGCAGAAGATTGCTGCGATGCGAGGAATGCAGGCGCGGGTCGCCGAGCCACGGCGGCGCGCCGCGGTCACTCGTTGGCATCATGTCGAGCAGGCGCGGCCGAGTCGTGTCGCGATAGCCGCGAGCGATCCATTCATCGCAAACGACAACTCCGTAACGAACCAATTCCGCCTCATAGCCGCGCCACATCTTCACGGCCGGGTGGCTTTTCCAGCTCTGCCAACCCTCGCCGCGGATGATGAACAGGATCAGCATCGCCTCGACCCGCTGTTTGCCCAGCCTGCGCCAATCGAGGCACCGGGCGGAGTCCTGGAAGGAAGGGTACGGCAGGAACGTCTGCACGCCTCGTTAGACGGCTGGGATTGGCACGGCGTGCGGCGCGTCCAATCGGTGCGCGATCGCTCGCTCCCCCATGACCGTGCGACCCTATCTGAAACTCGGTGGCAAACCGCCGAACGCCGTTTTCATCTCTGATTGAGAGCCTTCTCATGAGAGCTCCGAGTTGGTTGGAGATTCGCACCGCGAAGCGGCCGTCTTGCTTCGTCCTCGTCTTGCCGGGCATAGTCTGAAAAGAAGTCGGTCATGATGATGGTCCTGGCAACGCTAGCCTTCTGTTCCCTTCTCCAACAGCCGATGGACGCGGATACCGCGGCCAAGACCCGCTACAACGGCGACGTGG
>DATJYD010000797.1:0-3218 GCA_035499755.1 Fimbriimonadaceae bacterium | reverse complement strand
CGCGGAAATCGGGCCCCGATGGCTCGCCGCGCCCCGGCCGAGGGTCGCCGTCTTGGCGGGATCCGGTTGTCCCTCCGAGACGATCTCGGGAATCGGCATCGCAAACTCCAAGGACGGCCGTTGAGGGCCGGCGGGTTCGTGCAGCGGCGACTCCCGCTTCTGGCTCTTGAGCCGGACCGTTGTCTTGAGGTTCTTGATCGTTAGCGGCATCGGGCGCCTCGTATTCTCCTATGCATTGTAATTCGCGTTTCACTCATCGGCTGAAGGCTCCGGCGCAATCTTCTCGAGAATCGCCCGAGCTTTGAGCTCGGCGACCATCTTCTCCGCCCAGGCGACTCGCTCGGCGGCGTACTGGTTGATCGCCGCGGTTCTCGCGGCTTCCGCGGTCTCCTTCGTGTAGCCGGCATCCTCGGGCCTCGGGAGTGGCGTGCCTTTCTCCTTCGCATACTCCTCGATGAGGGCATCGAGGCCGGTCGGGTTTCCTTCCTTGTCGGTCGTTCCCTTACGGAAGAACTTATCGAGTTCCGGCACGCCGGCATCGGCCGCGTTCTTGGCGACTCCCTTGCGGGCTTCGTTCAGGATGCGCTCCGAGTACTTGACGGCGTTCTTGAGAAGCTCCTTCGCCTCGACGCCGGTCGTCGCCGGATGCTTCGCGTGGTCTTCCAATTGCGCCAGCGAGCTTGCCGCGGAATTGCTGACTTCCCGAGGATCCATCGGCCTCTTGGCCGTCATGTACTTCTCGCGGGCTGCTTCGCCGCTCATCCCGACCAGGGTCTGGCCGAAGTTGACGACTTCGTCGACCGCCGATCGATTCGCGTACGCTCCCGGCTCCGCCATCGCGATTTGGGTCTGCAATTCGACGATCCTCTGATAGTCACGCCGGTTCTTGGGCGCCTTGAGCCTCTGGACAAGTTCTCCGCGGAGTTGCTCGGCGACCGCCTCCCGTCCGCGCATTTCGGCGGTCTTGGCCCACTCCTGATCGGAAATGCCATCGGGGCGGGCGTTCTTCTCCAAGAAGCTCTGCTTGGCCGCCTCGATGCTGCCGGTAAGGCCCTCGGCGACCTTTTCGCCGGCCGCGATTTGCTGGGCCATTTCGGCCGCGGCCTTGTCTCCGCCCTTTGCTTGGGCCTTGGCGATCATCTGCTCTTTCATCGCCGACCAGGCCGCCGGATCGGCCACGTTCCGGCGAACCTCGGCCAGACTTGCCACGTCTTGCGCGGACCGGGCTCTTTCGTCGGCGCGAACCTGGCCCCGGATCACATCGGAGCCTGTCCAGCTATACAGGTTGGTATCGAGGGTGATGTCGGGCTCGCCGCCGGTTAGCCGGCGCAACTCCTCGTTGACCTTCTTGACCAGCTCCGCGCTGCGCTCGACCACCACGGAAAGGTGCGCCTGATCCGGATTCTCGCGCGGGTTGACGCTGACGTCGATGTCGCTGTTGAAGCCGGGGGTCCCGGGGGCGATGAAGTCGATGTCCTTCAGATGAGGGTTCTTTTCGAGGACGTTGGCTCTTGCTTGACGCAGGATGTCTTGGCGCGCGCCGTCCAAGACGGCTTTGGCGGCCTCCTGAGCCGGCTTGTCCGGAAGCCGATCCACCCACTCCTTGAGGGTCTCTTTCCAACTCTTAGAACCGACGATAAGCTCTCGGGCCGCGGCAAGCTGCTCCCCCCGAGTGCCGTTAAGGATCGCTTCCGCTTTCTCAGGAGCGGCGATCCCCAGTTCTTTGCGATTCTCGATCTGCTCTTTCTCCGTATCGAGCAGACTGCGGTCGGCTTCCCCTTCCTTCGTGACCGCTTCTTCCAAGGCCGCCTTTCTCGCCTGCAGTTCGGGATCGCTCTCCGGGCGGTTGCCGATCTCATCGACTCGCGCTTTGAGCCGCTGACGCTCCGCCGTAGCGTAGGCGAGATCCGCCTTCTTCCGGGTGGCCTCGCTCTCGAGATCGGCTTGCTTGACCCGAGGATCGTGAGCCGCGTCGGGAGGGACTTCTTCGAGCTTCGTCTTCTCGGCCTCCGGCGCCACCGCGGGCTCCGCAGCCTTGACCGGTACCTCGCTCTTGATCGGCTCCGCCGCTTTCGCCGGTTCCTCGACCTTGACGGGTTCTATGGGCGGCTTCTCCGTCGTAGCCGGCGAAATGGGCTCCGGAGACGCCGCGGGTTTCGGCTCGGAGGGGAGAGACGGAGTGCGGCCTTCCGACGGTGGCGCGCCCACTCCGCCGGGGAAGAACCTGTCCAGGGAAGGCTCTGCAGACGGCGCCTTCGCAGGCTCTTGGGCGGCTGCTTTCTGGCCGGAGGGCTCGACAACCGGGGTCGGAGCGGTTTCCGGTTTCGATGCGTCGGCTGCGGGGACGGGAGCCGCTTCCGGTTGAGCTGCTTGGGTGGCCTGAGCGGCCTTTGCCTGGCGATGCTCCTCGATCTTGTTCTTGGTCGAGTTGCCGACGTTGATCACCTGGTTGATGAAGTCGATCGCGTCCTGTTCCAGTCGATCCTTCTTCGTCTTGTCGTCCGAAGCCGGATCGTGATAATCGTCCCAGGCCTTCTTGAGGATCGGGCCAAGCTGCGCCCAGTCGCCGACGTAGCCGGCGGTCTTGAGCATTTCGAGAAGCCCCTTCGCCTTGTCGGTGGCTTCCGCCATGCTCGTGCCGAGGGAGATTGCCGAGACGATGATCGTCGTGAACTGCTTGAGGATTTCGTCGTCTCCGAGAATCTGCCACCAGGTGGCATCCGGATTCTTGCCGCGGATCTCCTCGATGCGCTTGCCGAGCGCCTGGCTCGCGTCGTCGATGGCCTTCAGGGACGACAGGAACATGAGGCCCTTGAAGAGATATTGCGCCCCCTTGGAGGTGAGGCCGCCGCCGCCCGCGCCGAGCATCATAAGATTCGCGGGGATCGCGCCCCACTTGGCCCCGAAGTTGAAGTCCGCGAGCAGCTTCTCTTTCTCGCCGGGGCCCCATTCGTCGCTCGCGACCCAGCCGATGACGATCTTGCCCATGTCGTCGAAGCACTTCGCGACGTAGTCGTCGGCTTTGGGAGGATCGTCGGAACGAAGGAGATCGACGTATTCCTTCACATCGGACTTCGTTTGTCCGCCGACTTTCTCGATCCCGTAGGCAAGCGCCTTTCGCTTCCAACTGCTCGATTTCCACTCGGCCCAGAGCGCCGCCTGACCAAGGCCCATGAGAGCGGCTGCGAGAGCCTTAATGATGCCCAGAAAGCCGATGA
>DATJYD010000796.1:0-9519 GCA_035499755.1 Fimbriimonadaceae bacterium | reverse complement strand
CCCGAAAAGTCCCAGCTTCCCTCGTTGTCAGGATCCTCGGTCCAGCTCACCCACATATTGGAGGAGTCGCAGCAGCAGCTCAGAAAGTCGAGCGGAGGGCGCCCGGCCGCCCACTGATGAGAGACCGGCTCGGAGGCGGCGAACCCAGACTCCGGCGACCAGGTCGTCTCCCGCACTTGCCACATGCCCACCTTTTTGCCGTCCGGGGTCGTCGACGTGCCCGCCCGGTTATCCACGAAGGCCATGTGGATGTTCCCCTGGGGATCCGCGCAGATCCAAGGCAGGGTTTGATTGTAAGTCGGGGTCAACGCGGCCCTTCCGTTCCCCTGGAGGAATTGGTGAATCGACGCCTCGATCTCCTTCGGCGAAAGACATGTCTTGGCCGAGCTCCAAGTTTTCCCGCCGTCCTTGGTGACGCGATAGAAGACGAGGTGCGGCCGCACGTCTTGCCCGTCGACGGTGATGTCGATGTAGTCCTCATAGACCATCATCGCCGTATCCGCCCCCGCCGCCGTCAGGCTCCCAAGCATCCAGCGCTCCTGAATGTCACCAAATCCGGGATGGGTTCGTCCGATCTCGGTGTGGTTCTGCCAGGTCTTGCCGTCGTCGTCGCTCGTCGCCACCTTGTAGGTCTGGATCGTGTTGTAGTCGTCGCCGGCCGTCGCCCAGCCCGCGTAGATCCGTCCTCCGGTGCCGATCGTCAGGTACGGATCGACCGCATAGCTGCCGGCCTGCTCCTTGTCGATCCGGCCGATCGTCTTGAAGCTGTCGCCGCCGTCGGTCGACTGAGCATAGAAGACCCCCTTCGATTTCGGCCCTCCGATGTAACCGTCCGAATAGTCGAAGCCGACTGCGTTCGTCTTAGGATCGACTACGATCCACTCGCGATCCAGGGAGCCAAGCAGGGCTCCGCCTTTGACGACGTTGGTGCCGTCCTTCGACAGCTTCACGACCTGCATGCCGCTGACGCCCGGCCGGATGTAGATGACGTAAAGCTGTCCATCAGGACCAACCGTAGAGCAAACGTCGCAGAAAGAATCCGGCAGATCGATCCCCGCGCCGAAGGTCTTGCCGTAGTCGTGGCTCACGTAGAGCTTGCCCGGCAAGTGGCTGGTGGCGTAGACGTTCCCCTTGCCGTCCGTGCTCAGATAGGTTTCACCCCCCGGTCCGACCTTCTGGGTGTCGATCCATTGAGGGAAGGCGGAGGAAGAGAGAGCAAGGCCGGCAAGAACAATGAGGGTCCGCGACATTTGGTAAAGAATACGCGAGAAGGAGGCAGATTGCTCGCATCTTGGGTCAACGCCGTGTTGATTCCGCCCCCATACCTTCGCCCACACTGCAACAGCATAGACTTCGCCAGATGGGTACCTGAGGCGGACGCCGCACGTAAATCATTTGAGCGCCGCTCCTGCCCAAAGAGGCTGGAAGGGACGGGGATGATGATCGCCGACACCGGGTATTTCATCGCCGTGCGCTTCGGCGACCTCTTCGGCTCCTGGCTGTACGTGCGGGGAGGCTTCTCCCTTGCCGCCTGGATCACCACGGCCGTCTATGCGCTCATGCTGCCGATGCTGCTGTTCGTTCCGAGGGAGGTCTTCTGAACGGCACGACGCCGACGAGCAAACGGAGGCCGCGATGCTCGACAGCTCGGAAGGGCACGTCGATCCGGTCGCTCAGCCTTCGCCTTGAAGAAACTGACCCACGCCGCCACCCTGTCATCCTGGTAGCTTCTTCGGCAAGCCTGAAGAGTGAAGGCGGCAGAAGTAGCGGAAGGACCCACTCGGAGTCGGGCTCTGCTGGCTATCCGCGCGGGACCCGAAACCGCCGATCTGAACCTGAAGCTGCGGGAGTTTCCTTAGCAGAGAACACGAACTGCATTCACTGCCGGGGATGAAGCAGGGCTGGGTGACGACTGCAGGTTTCCGGAGACGGATGAATCCGGCGCTCCCAGCCGCGCCGCGCTAGCCCCACGCCGGAGGCGTGACACAATGCTAGCCCCGGGTTGGAAACCCGTGGTGGACGTCCGGCAGAGAACCCGCATCCCGGAGGGATGCCACCTCTGGGGACGGGGGGCCGGAAACTCACGTCGGCGTCGACTTTCTTAGGAAGTCGGACCGCGCATCTCCGAATGCGCTCCGGGAACCCCCCGGGAACCACGCTCCTCCGGCATAGACGCTGCAATGGAGACGGCAACCGCGTTCACAGCCGAAGATGAAAAGGTCTGGGTGGCTATCGCGCCCATACCTCAGGTCGCGCTCCCTACACGGGTTCGTGACCGGCGCGAGGCCCGGCCACGACGAGCATCCGCTTCATCCCTGAAATGGCCAAGTCGGCAGCGTATGGGCGAGGGGCTTGTCGGTCCGATAGCCCAGCTCATATTCGGCCTGCATCAGGGTGTGGATCTCGTGCGTGCCTTCGTAGATCATCGCCCCGCGCGAGTTGCGCAGGTACCGCTCGACCGGGAACTCGTCGCAGTATCCGTAGGCGCCGTGGATCTCGACCGCCTTGTTCGCCGCGTCGAAGGCGGCCGCGCAATTGGTCCACTTGGCCAGCGAGACCTCGCGCGTATGCCGCTGGCCGGTGTTCTTCATCCAGCCGACCTTGTAGTACAGCAGCCGCCCGATCTCCCGGCCCTGAACCATCGAGGCGATCATCTGCTGGACGAGCTGCTTCTTGCCGATTGGCTCGCCCCCCACCGACCGCTCGTTGGCGTATTTGACGCAGGCGTCAAGGCAGGCCTGGATGATCCCAACCGCGCCCGAGCCCACCGTGTACCGGCCATGGTCGAGGGCGGACATCGCGATCTTGAAGCCATCGCCTTCCTCGCCCAGCCGGTTCTCGACGGGCACGCGAAGGTCGTTGAAGAAGATCTCGCCGGTATTCCCCGCTCTCACCCCGAGCTTGCCGTGGATCGGGCGCGAGGAAAAGCCGGGCATCGTCCGATCGACGATCAGCGCGATGTGCCTCGCCCGCTCCGTCCGGTCGGACAGCCTTGCGATCACCAGGAATTGATCGGCGTAGTCGCTCAGGCTGATCCAGGTTTTCTGGCCGTTGAGGATGTAGCTGTCGCCGTCCCGGCGAGCCGTGGCGCGAATGTTGATCGCATCCGAGCCGGCATTCGGTTCGGTCAGCCCAAAGGCGCCGACCTTCTTGCCCGAGGCAAGATCGGGCAGCCAGCGCCTGCGCTGGTCCTCAGTTCCCCACTGCAAAATCGTCAGGGAGTGGAGGCCCGAATGGACGCTCATCACGACGCGCGCGGAGGAATCGGCCCGCTCGAGCTCCTCGCAAACGATGCCGAGCGAGATGTAGTCGGTCCCGGAGCCGCCGTACTGCTCCGGGATGGACACCCCGAGGATCCCGGCGTCTCCCATCTTGTCGAGAATCGTCCGGTCGCTCTTCGCCTCCCGGTCCCGCTCCCGGATACCCGGCAGGATCTTCGCCTGCGCGAACTTCCAGGTCGACTCGCGGATCAGCTCATGCTCGGTGGTTAGGGAGAAATCCATGCATGCTAGGTTACCGGCCATGAAACAACGAAGGTGAGGGGGGTGACCGGATGCCCGCAAGCCCGCTGATAAGGTAGGCATGAGCCCATTCCGGCTCCTGCGCGAGATCGACATCGCCGAAATCGCTACGCACCGGGAGACCTAAGGTGCCGTACAGCCCCGTCATACAATCAGAAGGGATGAACGACTTTCGGCGCACGTTTTCCGAGGAGGAGCAACGCGAGGTCATCAAGCTCGCCGCGAGACTCCAGAAGGAGCAGGGCGAGAAGCTCACCGAGGACGGCCTCGTGCGGGCGGCGGCGGAGGCTGGAATCGAGGCGGATTACGTCGCCCAAGCCATCGCGAAAATCGAGTCCGAAGCATCGACCGAAGCGAGCGTCGAACTGGGTTCCCTTACCCTTGTCCCTTTGCTCCTGGTCGCGCAATGGCTGGCCCTCTTCAGCATGCTCGGCAATGCCCTCCAATCTTGGCAGGGGCTGGAATGGTGGCTCGTCATCGCCCTTTGCCTCGCGGTTGGCGCCGTGCAGTCGCGAAGCCGCCGCTCGAAGCTGCTCACGACCGGACTCGTCCTCGCCTCCGCCATCGCCGTCGCCGGTCTTTGCGGTGGCTTTCTCCTGATCGCCGGCAAGCCCCTCGTCGAAAGCTGGCCGACGTATCTACTTCACATCCTCGTCGCGGAGTCAGCCGCCACCCTCGCCGGGGGCTTCCTGGGAGGAGCGATCCGGAAGCTGCCGGGCAAACGGCCGAAGCGCGTTCGGCTGAGGGGTTAAGGGATAGGCGCTAAGGCAGGGCGGTCAGATCCAACCCAAGCTCCGTAGGCACGTCATCCCGATCCGATCGGGGAGACTGCGCCGAAACTCGATTCGCCAACGCCCCAATACCCCAATACCCCAACACCCTAATACCCCAACACCCAACACCCAACACCCCTACACCCCAACACCCCAATACCCCAATACCCCAACTCAGGGCCTGGTGGGCAAGGAGGGACTCGAACCCTCACCCCTTTCGGGACTGGAACCTAAATCCAGCGCGTCTACCAATTTCGCCACTCACCCGGGAAGTAGGAGGATACCTCTCGGCCAGGATGTGAGGATCGGAGGATTTCCGGGCCCACCGAGACCCTCGACCATCTTCCCAAGACTCCAATCCTCGCTCCCCCGTTTCGACCACAATCAAGTGCATGTATAAGACTCTCAGTCCGTGGGCGATCGGCGTTGCCGCGCCCGACCTCGACTCCGCCATCGCCGCCGCCAAGCAGGGGGGATTTCAAGGCGTCGAGGTGAACGGCGCCGAGGTGCTCGGTCTCGTCGATCAGCTCGGCGGCGATGCGGTGAGAGCGAAGTTCGCGGACGCCGGCATCCGCCCCGCCTCCTTCGGGCTTCCCATCGACTGGCGGACCGCCGACGCCGAGTCGCTCGCGAAGCTCGGCCGGATCGCGAGAGCCTGCTCCGAGATCGGCTGCACCCGCACCTGCACCTTCATCATGCCCTGTTCGGACGAGCTCGACCTCGAGGCGAACCGTAAGGTCCACGTCGCCGGGCTCTCCCCGCTCGCATCCGTGCTTGCCGAGCACGGGTGTTCCCTGGGCTTCGAATTCATTGGCCCGAAGACCTTCCGCGACTCGCGACGGTATCCCTTCATCTACCAGATGGGCCCGATGATGGAGATGGCGAGAGAGATTGGCCCCAACACCGGGCTCCTCCTCGACGCCTGGCATTGGTACACCTCCGGCGGGACGGTCGCCGAAATCGAAGCTCTGTCGGCCGCCGACGTCGTATACGTCCATGTCAACGATGCCCCCGAGGGAATCGACCGCGACGCCCAGATCGACAACGTGCGCAGGCTCCCCGCCTCGACCGGCGTGATCGACGGCGCCGGCTTCATGCGGGCTTTGCAAAGGATCGGCTACGAAGGTCCCGTCACCCCCGAGCCCTTCTCGAAGGAGCTGACCGAGCTTCCATCCGACGCGGATCGGCTGCGCGTCGTCGGCGAATCGATGGACCGGCTGTTCGGCTACCTGGACCCGGCCGCCCGATGACATCGGCCAAGCCGAGAGTGTTGCTTTCCTGGAGCTCGGGCAAGGACTCGGCTTGGGCTCTCCACGTTCTGCGCGAGACGGGCGAGGTCGAGGTCGTTGGGCTGCTCACCACCCTCAACGAGGCCTTCGACCGGGTCGCCATGCATGCCGTCCGGAGCGAACTACTCAAGTCCCAGGCCGCGGCCGCCGGTTTGCCGCTCATCTCCGTTCCCCTTCCCTGGCCCTGCTCCAACGAGGCCTACGAGGAGGCGATGGCCTCAGCCCTGGATGGGGCTCGGGCCCGCCTCGCGATGACCCACGTCGCGTTCGGCGATCTGTACCTGGAAGACGTCCGCGCCTACCGGGAGGAGCGCATGCGAGATACCGGGCTCACCCCCCTCTTCCCGCTTTGGGGCAAGCCGACTCGCGAGCTTGCCGGGGAGATGATCGCCGGCGGCCTGCGCGCGATCCTGACCTGCGTCGATCCGCGACGGCTCGACGCCTCGTTCGCCGGGCGCGAGTACGACCTGCCGCTTCTCGGGGAGCTTCCCGCTGGCGTCGACCCTTGCGGCGAGGGAGGCGAGTTTCACACCTTCGCCTACGCGGGCCCGATGTTCGAATCCAATCTCACGGTCCAAGTGGGAGAGATCGTCGAACGCGACGGCTTCGTATTCGCCGACGCTCTCCCTGCGGCGTCCGCACGGTGATAGCCCGAATCATACATTTGCAGTGCCGCAGGCCTTGGAGGCTGTTGCGTGGAGTTAGCCCCGTGCCGGGGGCTTTCAGCCCCCGCTCGGGCGAAGCGCGAGGATCTCGATCTAGCGGTTGAGCGGCGACTGAAAGTCGCCGGCACGGGGTTCGGCGTCTCAGGGGACTCCACCCAACAGCCTCCGTTCCCTGCGGACAGGCCGCCTCACAGCATGGCGCGCAATCCGCAACCCCGTAGGAATGGTATCATTTCCTCCGCCCGTTCGGGCCTCCTGCGCCGATGTAGCTCAGTGGTAGAGCAGCTGTTTCGTAAACAGCAGGTCACCGGTTCGAATCCGGTCATCGGCTCCAGATTTTGAGCCTGCGAGAACGTCCGGCGATCAAGCCGCGTGATGGGATGGCACAACCCCTTGGCACAACAGCGGCTCGAACTAGCTGTTCTTCCGTCGATTGGACCGCGGGGCTCGCATCATTTACAATGAGGTATGGCCAAACCGATGGACACGACGGACTTCAGGGCCGTTCGCTGGGTTCTTGAGGACAAGGACTTTGCTGGCCACGATCCCGATGACGCCCGCCCCGATCCCCCGAAACAGCTTGTCGAGGAAGCCACCTGGCGAATCGCTGGCAGTTTGGGAATGGATTGTGGTGCGCTGACTCCGCTCAGATTGACTTGCCTGAACAACTTTTGCAATGGTGAGGGAGATGTTTGGTGTCTACCGGATACGGATCAGGGCTGTGGCTTGAGCCCTTACTTTTCTGGCCCCGGTAAGTATCCGCATCCCAGTTCGCCGATCTTCATTTATCCGAACTGCCCGGGCCGCCAACCATACTGGGATTCGACTGATAACGGCGTTGTCGCGTCCTTTTTGCATAAAATGATGCACGCATGCGGCATTGCACATGGCCAGCCCTACAATCCCATTACGGGCCTTCCGGGCCCTTCGGACCCCGTCCCTTGGGAGTGCAACGAGTTTTACGCGTGCTGTATGGAGAGTGTACTAACCGGAGGTAATGGGTCAGGATGTTACAGTCGTTTGCCGCCGTTTTGATCGGCTACATGGCTGCCAAGGGCGTTGATATTCGGGTTCTGGGACCGGATCGCTTGAAGCGCGGAACCCCGGCAGGTTTTAACGTGGAGATCCGGAATGCGACGACCGCGAAGCTGCAGATTGCTTCAAACCGACGCGACCTTCGCCTTGAGTTTCGCGATGAACATCACCGTCCTGTTGGGGACATCGACTTCATTGGGAATATCCGACTTTCCCTGCCCACTGCACGTGACATCCGAAGTATTAACAAGTCGGATAAGATTGAAATCACTATCCCGATTCATACATCGCAACAGATGCTGGTGAAACCTGGGCATTATGAAGTGCGATGCGTACTGCTACCCATAACTGAACTATCTCGCGCTTCGCTTCGACAATCTGGCTATCTTATACGGCCTGTTCCAGAGCTTTGGACAAGCGGCGCGGCTTCGCCATGGCACGCACTTGACATCGAGTGAACGGTCCAAGCATCGCTCGATGGTTGAACGCGCGGCCAACCTCCAGATCGTGCATCGAACCGAGGCTGCCGTGGTCGCAAGGATCGGATGCATGATCGCGCGCAAAGCGGGACACAGATTGTCTTGCAGGCGTCGACCGTAGGAGCTATTCCATACGAGGATGATGATCGAGGCAAGGGTTTCGGCAGTACCGGGCTCTGATAGTTTGGACCGTTTTCCCCTGCTAGAGCGCGCATTTTCGCGAAAGCGGACACCTAGCGCATTGCACAAGCTCACTGGGGGATGTCCCGAACCTAGTTGGAAGTTGAGCTGAACCGGTGGCTCCTGGCTCGGCCCGTCTAGACGGGTTGAGAAACCTTCACAGGAGGACCACCTTGAGTAAACGATACATCCATTCGCAGTCCCAGCGGGATACCGTGCTCGTCTTTTTGGCAGAGTCCGATCTTCTTGCCGACACCGATTTGCTGGAGCGTTGTCAAACCCTGATGCAGAACACGGTCGTGGAGGCCGGAATGCTGGTTGTCGGCGCGCTCATCGAAGCTTCGGCCCGGAAACTAACGGCCCTCCCCACCGGAGAAAGGCGGGCGGAGAATACATCCGCCACGGGCGGCCTTCGGGCTCACCTATAGGACCGTTCGGGCGAAGAGTCCAGATGAACTGGTTGATCTCATCTGTATGGAGGCGGAACAGCTCCAGGTCGTTGCAAAGAAAGTGAATTGAGCAACGCACTTGCCGCCAATGGCGAAACCCTGTTCCTTATCCTGTTCCCTATCCGAGCTCTAGGGCGAGCCCAGGTGAGCCAATATGGGTCCCTACAAGTTCAAAGTGACACTACTCGATAGGGCCGGTGCACAATGACACTGTAGGGGTCATCGCTTTCGAACCTCCTCGACAACCCAAAAGCCGAGCGCGTTCCTAAGATTTGGCACAAGTCATGGCACAACTCACGGTGTGCCTTTGTGTCGATTGGCCGATTATGTTGAATCTGGGCCTACCTCCAAAGGCGGCCTGCCAGGGTTTCGTAAACAGCGGGTCACCGGTTCGAATCCGGTCATCGGCTCCAATCCTCAAGTTCAAGATGGGACCTCAGTGGGACCTGAACCGGGAAACCCCGGCGCGGTTAGGCGCGGGCGGTCGCGGTTCGCGGAGCGCGTCCGCGTGGCGGCAAAAAAAGGCGCGGTTAGGCGCTACTTTTGGGGCAGGCCGTCGTATTGTCTTTTGGTGAGGAGGCCCGTAGTATCGCTGGCGGCTGTCGCTGGTGGAACGGGCGGTCTTCTAGAGGGGCCCGAGAGGGCGCCTTAGAGGGAACCCGAGAGAGGTAACTCTCGAAAGCCTCGGAGAAAACATAACAGCTAAATATCGGATCTCGGCGGAGGACCGGCGAGATCGAGCGATGGCCTGAAGCGAAGCCCTGTAATGGCGGGGCGCAGGTGGTTGGATTCTCCGGTGGCGTCTTTCCTTCTCACTCTGCATCACCCGGTCCGGGTGGCTTTTGCCTCTGGTCATCCCAGTTTGGAGAAGACGGAGGTACGTATGCAGCAGGCAGTCAATCAGGAATTGTTCACTTTGCGGGAGGCTCAGACCTACCTGCGCGTTGGCGAGACGCAGCTACGGCGGCTGGTGGGCTCTGGGGATCTTTCGGTGGTTCGGATCGGCGTTAGGGGCGTTCGGATTCGGCGAACCGAGCTCGAGCGGTTCGCACGCGAGGGCGTGAGGGCCTGAAGCGGCGTGAGCGTCGCGGCTAGGAAGTTGGTTTGGGAGCGAGCGGGACGACCGTG
>DATJYD010000795.1:0-10413 GCA_035499755.1 Fimbriimonadaceae bacterium | reverse complement strand
GGTTTGCAGGGCAAGGAGGCTGTTGCGTGGAGTCCCTCTGAGAGCGCCGCCCCGGTGCCGGCGGCTTTCGGTCGCCGCTCGACCGCTAGGCCGAAATCCTCGGGCTCCGCCCGAACGGGGGCTGAAAGCCCCCGGCACGGGCTGACTCCCCGAGACAGCCTCCAGACTTTTCGGGCGGCAGCCCCAGATTCAATCGAATTCATGGAAGGATCAGCTTAAGGGTTGCAGGGTCATGGGGGAATCCCGCCAAAGGGGGGAGAACCCGATGGAATCCGCAGATGATTTCGCTACCGCCAGCGAGCTCGTGAGAGTCCTCTCCAAGGAACTTCCCGCGACCTCGCCTCAATACGTGCTCTATAAGGACACCCCGATGGTGCGCTACCACGTGCCTTGGGGAACCGGACAGCTTCGCATCGTTATCGCCGAGAAGCCGGCCGCGATCGAAGCTTACGTCTATGCCGTCGATGCGCTCTGGCTCGTCGGCGAACGATGGGGAGAGGCTCCCTACATGGACTTGCTGCATCCACTGATCCCGAAGGGAGACTGGACCGAGATTGCTTACTGGAAGCTGAGCCCGCGTTCGACGAAGCGCCAGCAAAGGCGTCTCGGCCTCGCGATCGCGGAGATCGTCTACAACGCCTTCGGGATCGATTGAGAACGTCCCGATGGAATCGGCCCCGCGGCGGGATGCCGCGGGGCCATTTCGTCGATGGGCCTGAGGCCCGCTACTTGCCGGTCGAGGCTCCGCCCGTGGACGGGGTGCTCGAAGGCGTCGTCGGAGCCGGGTTCGCAGTCTTCTTGTCCGGCGATGTTGGGTTGCCGGGAACCGGCGTGTCGGTCTTCGGATTCGTCGGTGACGCGCCGCTCGGGTTGGCGGGCGTATTGTCGCCTTCCGGCGCTTTGTTGCAGCCGGCCATCAGGGCGGTAACGGTGAGACCTGCCACGATCAGGGCGATAAGCTTCTTCATGTGAACAACCTCCTTAGTTGTCGAGTCCGGACCTCTTGAAATCACTGGACTCCTGCGCACTGTACCGTGAGTTTTCCGGGATACCCCGGGGGGTCCCAAGTTATTGAGACCCTCCCACCACCGCCGGCTTCCCGGCGGCGCTGCGGGTTGCGGGTCTATGGGTAGCTGAGCCCGGACACGTCTGCCGCCGAGACGCGGATCGCCGACAGACGCCACTTTATGGTCGGGATCACGAACCACTCGGTCGCGGCTTCCTTCTTGAACACGAACTGAGCGTCTTTGAAGCTGAGCGTCCTCGAGATTCCAAGGGTATCGAGCTTGACGGAGACGTCCGAAGTGATCTGCGCGGTGTCCCCGGTGATGACCGGGTCCGTGTTCGCGATATCGACGTCCGGATGGCTCTTCTTGACGATATCGACGATCTGCTGCGACTCCGGCCGGTCGCCGTTGACGGTGAAATTCGCGGCCAAAAGGTCGATCACACTTCCCGCCCGACCATCCTTGCTCGCCTGGACGGCTTCGGAGAGGCTTTGCTTGATGAGGGTCCCGTCATCCGGATGGCTGAACATGCCGTAGATGAACCGGCCTCCGACCACCAGGACCACGAGGCCGAGAACCGCGAGCGCGATCTTCCGCATGCCCTAAGGACGTCCCTCCGCCGGCAAGTCGTTTAGCGCCGGGACCTTAGCCGGAACCGCCGTCTCAGGCCGGCAGATGCTCAAACGCGACCTCCTTCACGGGAACGGGCAGGCAGCCCTGGTTCACGAGCTTTACGAGCGAGCTTACGTATTGAGGGGAGAAGCTGCCTTCGACTTCGGCATCGCTCGAGATCCTAGCGCCGTTCTTCAAGGGCGACACACTGAGGACCTTGCCATCGACGACCAACGCGAGCTTCTCCCCAATGTTGAAGTAGGTGGTGCACCACTTCGCGATCTTGCGCGTCCCGGAAGGAGTGAAGTGGAAGGTCGGGTAATACGAGTTCCCAGCAGGAACATAGGACGCATGCTCGAAATCGGCGCCCTCGAGGATGAGTCTCCATTGGCGGACGATCTTCGCATAGGCGGGATCGCCGAACTGGATCAGCTTCCCCGTCGCGTTGTCCATGAGTGAGACGCTCGGATCGTCCGGGTTGGAAGCGGGTACATCCGAATAAGGCCGGCTTGGGTGCTCATCGGTTGAGAGATTGACGGCGTGAAAGAACTGCAGCTTGGCGGTCGCGCTGAGAAACTTCCGGGCGTGTTCCGCGTTAACGTCGGGCATCACCACCGCGATCTCATCGGTTCCCACCGGGTCCACGTGGGCCCCCCAGCCTTCGCTCAGCGCGTCGGCACGGCGCTCCAATGCCGTCATCTCTTGGTCTCGCGTGGCCTCCAGATTCGCCTTCTGACTCTTGGACATTTGGCTCGCGTCGAGGCGATACGTCAGACGGATCAGGCCGGGATGGCGGCGCGGAGGTTTGGCGCATCCGGATAAGGCTCCGGCAAGGACGAGCACGGCAAGTGGCAAGATCCAATAGAAACGCATGAGCCAGGACCTCCGGGCATCGGCTGCCGCCCAGATTCTACCGATCTTCCGGGTACCGTCTTGGCGGACATGATCGCAGTCTTGCCGGCGGCCGGAAAGGGAACCCGCATGAGCGGGGTGACCGCGGCATCCAAGGAGCTCCTGGGGGTCGGCGGCAAGCCGGTCCTGCAGTGGTCGCTGGAGGAGGCCGAAGGCGCCGGCTGCGGGGATGCCGTCGTGGTGGTCTCTCCCGCCAAGCCGGACCTGGGCGAGTTCATGGCGGGCCGGCCGGGCAAGGTGGTTCTCCAGGAATCCGCAACCGGCCTCGCGCCGGCGTTGATCCTCGCCGCCGGGGTCGAGCCCGTCCTCCTCATCCTCCCCGACACGATCTTCTACCCGGAGTCGCCTTCTCCTCGGCTGGTACGGGCGATCTCGCGCGGATTCGATGTCGCGATCGCGGTCGAGCCGGTATCCGAGGCGGACGTACACCGTTACGGGATCGTCGAATGGAGCCGGGAAAACGGGCGCATTTCGCGGATTCTCGAGAAGCCGCAGCCGGAGGAGACATCGAGCCGCTGGGCGATCGCGGGCCGGTTCGCGATGTCCGCGAACGCGATGGATTTCGTGAGAAGGAGGGTCGCTGAGCGGGCGGGTAGCGGGCGCGAGATCGATCTACCTCCGATTCTCAGCGAGGCGATCGCGGCCGGGCAGTGCGGGCTCGCCGTCCCCCTCGAAGGCAAGGAGCGGAGGCTCGACTGCGGCAACCCGGAGGGGTACCGACTTGCGTGCGAGGTGGTCGATGGCGGTCTTTGAAGCGAGCGCGCCCGGCCGGGCCGGGATCATCGGCAATCCGAGCGACATCTACGGCGGGGTTGTGGTTTCATGCTCGACGCCGGCCCGTGCTCACTGCCGGCTGACCGTCGGCGCTGGCGAAGTGCGCCTGCCGGAGGACCGGCGGCTATGGGATGCGCCCCTCAAGCGCTTTCCCCTCGAAGGCCGAATCGCGGTCGACTGGAGGACCGAGATTCCCCGATCGAGCGGTATCTCCGGCTCGACGGCTCTTCTCGCGGCGACCCTTGCCTGCATCCTGGCGGCCCGGGGCGAAGGGGAACGGCTCGAGGACAGGACCGCCTTCGCCGAACTGCTGAGGAGCATCGAGCGGTTCGACGCCAATGTCGTCTGCGGCTACCAGGATGCCTACATGATCGTCTACGGCGGCCTGAACCGGATGGATTTCGCGGGCAAGCGGCCGGACGATCCCGGCCCAGCCGCGCGGATCGAGCCGATCGAAGCCGAGACGCCCTTTCTTCTCATCACGACCGGGGTGGAGCGCCTGAGTGGGGCTGTGCATGGGCCGATGGGCGAGCGCTGGCTGCGCGGCGAGCGCGCCGTCATCGATGGCATGGAGCGGATCGGCGATCTCGGCCGGTCCGGCGCCCAGGCGATCGCCGCGGCCGATTGGGCAGGCCTCGCCGGGATGATGAAGGAGAACCACGAGATCATCGCCTCGCTGGGCGGATCGGGCGACGAGATCGACCGGCTCATCGCGGCTTGCGAAGACAGCGGCGCTCTCGCCGCGAAGCTGGCGGGCGCGGGGCTCGGGGGCACGGTCATCGCCCTAACTCATGAGCCGCAGGATCTGGAGCGACGCCTGCGCGGCGCCGGCTACACGCGCTTCATGCCGCTTGCCCTTTCGCCGGGGCTTTGCTACGTTCCCCCGGGCGAGGCACATCGATAAGGCGCTGAGTTGGGCTTGCGGTCGAGCCGGAAGCGAGCCGGTTCTCCTCGTCGCTACCCGCCTCCCGGGGGTGGGAGGGGGTTGTCCAGGACTATGAGATCTGGGGGCTACTGGCTCTAGATCTCACATTTCCGGACAGAATTACTTGGGCGTGCGTCCCCGAGCCCATGGCGCGAGCACGACGCGACAAAAAGGCCCCGCCACATGGGCGGGGCAAGCGTTTGGACCAGTTTTATTCCCGAACATCGCCGGGACTCGTTTTATTGGGGGTCGGACGTGAAGTCGTTAGGAGGTCTCCCGATGCCGGCGCAGGAACGACGGCAGGTCGAGATCGATCTCATCGAGCTGGATCGGCGGAGGAAGGGTTGCAGAGGGTTGCCGCTGAGCCGGCTCCGGCACGGTCTGCGGCTCCCGGTCCCGGACGGCGGCGCGCGGCGCCGGCGTCGAGCGGGGAGCATAGAAGATCTCAGAATTGAAAGGAATCGGCTGCGAGTCGGAGGGATCCATCCCTGCCGCCAGTATGGTTACCGCGATTTCCCCGCCTGGAAGCTCGCGGGTGACGTGGCCCATGATGATCTCGGCATCGTCGATGTCCGCGAACTGGATGATGTATTCCATCGCCTCGTGCGCTTCGCCGATGCTGAAGTCCTCGCCCGCGGTGATGTTGACGAGCATCCGCTTGGCGCCGTTGATGCTCGTTTCCAGGAGGGGGCTGGTCGCCGCGTTCTGGGCGGCGACACGGGCGCGGTTCTCACCGGACGCACGGCCGAGGCCCATGAGAGCGACTCCGGCGTTCGACATAACGGTGCGCACATCCGCGAAGTCGACGTTGATCATCCCGGGCAGGACGATAATGTCGCTGATGCCCTGCACGCCCTGACGAAGCACATCGTCGGCGGCGGCGAAGGCATCCTTCATGCTGGCCTTCTTGTCGACGACGTCGACAAGCCGGTTATTGGGAACGGTGATCAGGGTGTCGACGGTGGCTTTGAGGCGGCCGGCCCCGGCATCGGCGAGTATGCGCCGGCGGGGTCCCTCGAAGATGAAGGGTTTGGTGACGACCCCGACGGTGAGGATGCCCATCCTGCGGGCCAGGTCGGCGATGACAGGAGCGGCGCCGGTCCCGGTCCCGCCGCCCATGCCCGCGGTGATGAAGACCATGTCGACGCCCTGCAGTTGGGCGGCGATCGCTTGCTCGCTTTCTCGCGCGGCGCCTTCACCGACGGAGGGATCGCCCCCGGCTCCCAAGCCTCGGGTCAGGCCCTCGCCGATCTGAAGCCTCTGCGCACCCTGGATCTGGGCCAGGGCCTGGGCATCGGTGTTGGTGACGAGAAACTTGACTCCGCTGAGTCCGGCTTCGATCATTCTCGCAACGGCGTTGCCCCCGGCTCCGCCGACCCCAATGACCTTGATCGTCGCCTGCTGGCTGTCGAAAAGGTTGTCTGGTCTCAATTCGTTCGCTCCAAGTTCACACAACAAACCATGACCCACGGCGGGTCCGGTTGATCGTAGGAAGGGACGAGCGAGTGCCGTCGAAACGATGCGGCGTTCTCTCCGGTTGCCGAACAATGCGCAAGGGCAGCTCCCGCGCGTCACCTTGGGAGCCCTTCTCGAACCCCGCTCTAGCTAGTTCTCATGAGAGGGCTCTCTAACCGGAGATGAAATGGCGTTCGGTGTTTTGGGACGGGGTTTCAGATCAGCCCGATCGCCGACGCCGCCGGGCCAGAAGGCTGAGCAGGCCGCCTGAAATGACGACGATCGACAAAGGCTCTGGGACCGCAGCCGGCACATAGCCGCCGATCCAATCCGCATAGGAAGCGTCCAGCACGCCGGCTCCGGTCGCGCCCCAGGTGTAGAAATCGGTGGTGCCGGGGGCGTAGTCGATGGTGTCGTTGGTCGCGACGAGGAGCCAGGAACCGCCTTGCTGACGGAACCAACCGCCGCCGGAATCTCCGAACGAGATCCCACCTTCGCCGGCAACGGCGTTGGCGGTGCCAGGCGCATCGAGGGTGAACCAGTAACCGTCCGAGTTCGTTTCGGCGATGAACAGCGAGTAGTCGATCCGGTTGTTGGCGGTATGCCGATTGCCGTCGGCCCCGGTCATATCGAATCCGGTCCCATCATCGCGGGGCAGGCCGGTGAGGCCGAATCCGGCAAAGGCGACGGTAGCGCCGACGTCGTTCTGGAGATCGAGGCGAGAGTAGACCGGCATGGGCTGATCGACCTCGAGGAGCCGAAGATCGGCGGTGGGATTCCTCACGTCCTGCACCACGTTGTAGGTCCCGATGCCGGGCAAGACGAAGAGGCTTCCGTCGACGTGGGCAGCCGTCAGCACCCAGTAGGGATCGATGGCTACGCCGGAAGCGCCCCCGAACTGGCCAACCATCGAGAAGGTCGTATCGGGGCCGTTGTTCGGATAGACGGCAAGAGCGGCGGCGGGGAAAACGGCGAAAACAAGCTGCAGCGCGCATTTGCGCGCATGCAAGGGCATTCTCATGACAACTCTCGGTGTCGTAGTGGCGACGACGCCATATTACCGGCGTCACTCGCTTTTGGGTTTGGGTTTCGAGGACCGTCGCCCACCCTGGCCTAACGGCCTGGGTTAGGATCGGCTCGGCCCTTCGGGCCTGCCCTGGCTTCCGGAGCCGAATAAATTCGGCGGTCCCGATGGCGGGCTACGCCAACTCGGCGATCGCGGAGCCTTTGCGCTCCTTTTCCCGGCGCTCCAAGGCGGCCGCGACGAGGCCCTGGAAAAGGGGGTGGGGGCGGTTGGGGCGGGACTTGAACTCCGGGTGGGCCTGGGTGCCGATGAAGAAGGGGTGGGACGGAATCTCGATCATCTCGACCAGCCGGTAGTCCGGCGACACGCCGGAGATCGCCATGCCGTACTCCTGAAGCTGCTCGCGGAAGTCGTTGTTCACCTCGTACCGATGCCGGTGGCGCTCATCGATGCGGGAGTTGCCGTAGAGCCGGGCGGCCAATGAACCGTTCACGACGTTGCAGGGGTAAGTGCCGAGGCGCATCGTGGCGCCCTTGTTCCGCACGTGCTTCTGTTCGGGCAAGAGGTGGATGACCGGGTAGGGCGCGTTCTCGTCCATTTCCTCCGAATTCGCCCCCTCCAACCGGCAGACGTTGCGAGCGAACTCGATCACCGCCATCTGCAGTCCAAGGCAGATGCCGAGAAACGGAAGACCGTGCTCCCGGGCGTAGCGGATCGCGAGGATCTTGCCTTCGATCCCGCGGCTTCCGAAGCCGGGCGCCACGACGAGGCCGTCGCAGCCCGCGAGCATCTCTCTCGGCTCGACGCCGTTTTCGAGGGCATCGCTCTCGATCCAGCGGACATCGACCCGGCAGTCGTTCGGGATTCCCGCGTGGATCAGAGCCTCATTGATCGACTTGTAGGCGTCGCCGTTGCTGGTGTACTTGCCCACGGCGGCGATCGTGCAATGATGGGTTGGCATCTTGAGTGTGCCGACGATCTCCCGCCACTGGCCGAGGTTATCAGGGCGCTTCTCCATCCCAAGACGGTTGGTCACGAAATCGCCAAGGCCGCAGTCCTCATAGGCGAGGGGCACCTCGTAGATCGTATCGAGGGTCATCGACTCGATGACCGCCTGGGGAGGAACTCCGCAAAAGAGCGAGATCTTGTCCTTGACCTCGACGGGGAGGGGAACGTCGGTGCGGCAGACCAGCACGTCGGGCGCGATGCCGATCTCCCGAAGCTGCATAACGCTGTGCTGGGTCGGCTTCGTCTTGACCTCGCCCCAGGGCCCGACGGTCGGCACGAGGGTCACGTGGACGTACATCGTGTTGTCGTGCCCGACGTCGGTCCGCATTTGGCGAATGGCCTCGAGGAAGGGGAGGGATTCGATGTCGCCGACAGTCCCGCCGATCTCGGCGATCACGACATCGGCTTCCTGCTCGAGAGCGACGCGAACGATCCGGTCCTTGATCGCGTTGGTGACGTGGGGAATGACCTGCACGGTCGCGCCGAGATAGTCTCCGCGCCTTTCGGCGGCGATGACCTGAGAGTAAATCTTGCCGGTGGTAATGGAGCTGCCGGCGAGGCAGTTAACGTCCATGAACCGCTCGTAATGGCCGAGGTCGAGATCGGTTTCGGCGCCGTCCTCGGTAACGAAGACCTCGCCGTGCTGGAACGGGTTCATCGTCCCGGCGTCGACGTTGATGTAGGGATCCAGCTTCATCGGAGCGACGGTGAAGCCCCGGTTTCTGAGCAGCCGGCCGAGAGAGGCGGTGGTGATGCCTTTCCCGATCGACGAAACCACTCCACCCGTCACGAAGATGTACTTTGTCATCCCACCTCTCGCAGACCCCAAATGCACAAGACGTTGCGCGCGCGCAAACGCACCTGCGCAAAAACCTGTGGGGGGTTTTTCGAAGTATACAGGATCGCGGCTCGATTAGGCGGCAAGCTCCGACACGCCACTATCCGCATGGATCGGCGTGAACACGCCGTTTACCAGCTTTGGCAGCAGATCCTCCGGCGGCATCGGCTTTCCGAAAAGGTAGCCCTGGCCGAACGCGCATCCGAGTTCCTGGAGCTCGCCGAGCTGGCTCAGGGTCTCGATTCCCTCGCCGACCACTTCAACCTGAACCGCCTCGGCCATGAGGACGATCGAAGCTGCGATAGCGCGAACTTCGGGTTCTGAATCGAGGCGCCACGTCAGGGAAGAGTCGATCTTGACCACATCGAACGGATACTCGCCGAGTCGAGAGATCAGATGAGAGCCGGTTCCGAAGTCATCGAGGGCGAGGGCGACGCCCAACCCTTTGAGGTCCCGGAGCCGGTCGATCGCCCGCTCCTTCTCGGTGGCAAGCGACTTCGCGGAGACCTCGATCCGGAGCTTCGCCGGGGCCAATCCCGTCTCGCTCAAAGCGGTGGCGATGGTATTGACCAGATCGGGGTGGCCGATCTCCTTCGCGGAGACGTTCACGTTCATGACGATCGAATCGTCGTGAAGAACTTCGAGCCAAGATCGCATCTGCCGGCATGCTCGGCGCAGGGTCCAGTGCCAGATTCCGTCCATCAGCCCGGCTTCATCGGCGACGGAGATCAGGAGCTCGGGGGGAATCTCGCCTCTCAGGGAATCGTGCCATCGCAGGAATGCCTCGACCGCGACCGCCTTCCCCGTCCTGAAGTCGATCATCGGCTGATAATGGAGCGAGAGCAGATCCGACTCGATGGCACTGCGAAGGTCCTCCGCCAATTGCCGCCGCTCCGCTTCCTCGGCGTTCATTTCCGGGCTGAAGACGGCATAGCACTGCTTCGTCTTTTCCTTCGCGTAGTACATCGCGACGTCCGCGTCGTGAAGCAAAGCCTCCGGACTGCGCTCGCTCTGTCCGGAATGGGCAATGCCGATGCTCGCCCTCGCGAAGAGCTTGGCCGAAGGCAACTCGATCGGAGTTTTGAAGCCGGCGAGAATTCTCTCCGCGACCTCGACGGCTTCATTCACCGACTCGACGTCCCGAAGGAGAACGGTGAATTCGTCGCCGCCAAGGCGCGCGACGGTGTCGCCTCTGCGAACCAGCGATTGCAGTCTGGCGGCCACTCCGGAGAGCATGTGGTCGCCGGCGTCATGGCCCATGCTGTCGTTCACATCTTTGAAGTCGTCCAGATCGAGGAACAGGACGGCGACGTCTTCTCCGGTCTCCGCTCCACGCTGACAGACTTCTCGGAGCCTCTCGACGAACAGCGCCCGGTTTGGCAGGCCGGTCAGGGTGTCGTGGAATGCTCTGAATTCGATCTGAGCTTCGAGCTCCTTGCGCTCGGAAATGTCGCGGGTGAACCAGTGGCCGCCGCGGCGGCTCTCGCCGGCTCCCAGGGCCGCGACCATGACGATCTCCTCATAGAAGGTCGAGCCGTCCTTGCGCCGGCCTTTCACCTCGCAACGGCACTTGCCGGAATCCTCCATGCGCTCGATGGTATCGGTAACGCGACCATGGTCTTCGGCGACGATCAGGGCCCGCCACGACAGGCCTTCCATCTCCTGCCAGGTGTATCCGTGCATCTCCGCAAAGGCGGCGTTGTAATTGACGAGCGACTCAAGGTGGTCGACCTCGGAGATCCCTTCGACGGTGTTGGCGAGCGTGTGGTTCGAAGCGGCCAGCTTCCGATTCGCCTGCTCGAGGCTTCGGTTCTTGGTTCTAAGCTCCTCTTTGCTCTGTCTCAGGCCTTGCACCATC
>DATJYD010000794.1:0-4113 GCA_035499755.1 Fimbriimonadaceae bacterium | reverse complement strand
CTCCCCGATGGAACCGGGGCAGGCACAGGCCCTCTCCCTATCGGCACAAACCATCCGACAAGGGAGAGGGAGTGCGGACCTCCACCCCTTAGCCCCCTCCTCCTCCCGGCACGAACCATCCGGCAAGAGGAGGGGAATCGGTTTAGAAGTCCATGTCGCCCATGCCGGGGTGGCCGCCGCCGTTAGGCGCAGCCTTCTTCGGCTCGGGCTTCTCGACGACCAGCGTCTCCGTCGTCAGCACGAGGCCGGCGATCGAGGCAGCGTTCTGGATCGTCGAGCGGACGACCTTGGCCGGGTCGACGATGCCGGCCTTCGCCAGATCCTCGATCTTTCCGGTCACCGCGTTGAGGCCCTGGCCCGGCTTCGCCGCGCGAACGTGCTCGACGATGACCGAGCCTTCCAGCCCGGCGTTCTTGGCGATCGTTCGCAGAGGCTCTTCCAAAGCCCGCTTCACGATGTTCGCGCCGGTCAGCTCGTCCCCCGTCAGGTTCGCGGTGTCGAGTGACATCGCCGCTCGGAGCAGCGTCTCGCCGCCGCCGGGAACGATGCCCTCCTCGACGGCCGCGCGGGTCGCGGAGAGAGCGTCCTCGTAACGGTGCTTCTTCTCCTTCAACTCGGTCTCGGTGGAGGCGCCGACTTTGATGACGGCGACGCCGCCGGAGAGCTTGGCGAGCCGCTCCTGCAGCTTCTCCTTGTCATAGTTCGAATCGGTCGTCTCGATCTGCTTCTTGATCGTGTTGATCCGGCCGAGCACGGCGTCCTTGGAGCCCGCGCCCTGGATGATCGTCGTGTCTTCCTTGGTGATCACGATTCGCTCAGCCGTGCCGAGCATATCCATGGTCACGTTCTCCAGCTTCGTCCCGAGATCCTCGGAGACGAATTTGCCGGCCGTCAGTGTCGCGATGTCCTCGAGCATGGCCTTGCGGCGGTCGCCGAAGCCGGGCGCCTTCACGGCCGCGACCTGCAGCACGCCTCGGATCTTGTTCAGAACCAGAGTAGCCAGCGCGTCGCCCTCGATGTCCTCCGCGATGATCAGCAGCGGGCGGCGGGCGCCGGCGGCCTTTTCGAGGAAGGGCAGGAAGTCTTGGGCGGACGAGATCTTCTTCTCGTGGATGAGGATGATCGGCTTTTCGAGCACGGCTTCCATGCGCTCGGGATCGGTCACGAAGTAAGGCGAGACGTAGCCGCGGTCGAACTGCATGCCCTCGACGATCTCCATCGTCGTCTCGCGGCCCTTCGACTCCTCGACCGTGATGACGCCGTCCTTGCCGACCTTGTCCATGGCCTCGGAGACCTGCCTGCCGATCTCGGGATCGTTGCCGGCGATGGTGGCGACGAACTCGACCTGCTCCTTGTCCTTGATCGGCTTCGAAGCCTTCTTGATCTCGGCGATGACCTTGTCGACGGCATGGTCGATGCCGCGCTTGACGGCGATCGGGTTGCCGCCGGCGGCGACGTAGCGCAGGCCCTCGTTCACGATGGCCTGGGCGAGGACGGTCGCGGTGGTAGTGCCGTCTCCGGCGACGTCGTTGGTCTTGCTCGCGACCTCTTTGCAGAGCTGGGCGCCCATGTTCTCATAGGGATCTTCGAGCTCGATCTCCTTGGCGACGGTGACGCCGTCCTTGGTGATCGTGGGGCTGCCCCACTTCTTGTCGAGGACGACGTTGCGTCCCTTGGGTCCGAGGGTGACCTTGACGGCCTCGGCGACCTTGTTCACGCCTCTTTCGAGGCTCTTTCTCGCATTCTCACTGTAAATCAGGTTTTTTGCTGGCATTGGTTTCTCCTTCGTGGCAGGGGTTGCTCGCCCGTGGTATTGCGACCGGCTCGGCCGCAGTATCGGCGCAGGCCGCGCCGAATACCCATGGGCTGGCGGCCTATGCGACTGTTAATTCAAAATGGCGTAGATCTGGTCCTCGTCCAGAATCGTGTAGTCGTGGCCGTCGATGGTCACTTCGTTCCCACCGTATTTGCTGAACAGCACCCGGTCGCCGACCTTGACGGAGAGCTCGTTGTTCTGGCCGTTGTCCAAGATCCGGCCGGTGCCGACGGCGATGATCTTGCCGGTTTGCGGTTTCTTCTTGGCGGTGTCCGGAAGATAGATGCCGGAGGCGGTCTTTTCTTCCTGCTCCACGAGTTCGACGACGACCTTATCGCCGAGGGGTTTTAGTTTCGACATAGGTTTGGTTCTCCTCCTTGCTTTGGGTAAATGGGCTGAAGCGGGTATGGGCAGATGGGTCTCCCATTAGCACTCTTCCCACCCGATTGCCAAATTATGAATCCACGCGTGTTAAGGAGTCAATGAGTTGTTAGCACTTTTGGGCCTTGAGTGCCAATTGCGGTGGTTGCAGCATGGGCGTCCCGCCCATGGTTTTCACGACCGTCCCGGTCGTGTCCGCGAAGATTACAATGGGAACTACGGCCCAATCAATGACGGCGCAACCATGATTGGCCGCTAGCGCCGACAACGAGATACTCGACGCGGTGGGCGTTTAGTGACTCGAGGAAATCGATCCAGTCGGCGTTCAGGGTCTTTGTCTCCGATGATCTCGAACATCATCTCGATCCGCTCCTGAGGCGTGAGCTTGGCATAGAACTCGTCGTCGAAGTCGTCGAACTCCTTTGGAGTTCGGAATACATGGACAGGCCATTGAGAGCGATCCGACACTCCTCTCCATTCTACGACTTGGGCCACATGGGAGGGAACGTCCTGAATGCCAGCCTGGCTCCAAGATAGAGATCCAAAGCTCGTCCCTCCCGATATACGGACCCTTTCTGGGGAGGGACGAGTCTTGGAACCTGGCCCTCAGCTTTGGCTTGGGGCTACCGCCGTTAGACCTAATACAGGACCGGGACGGTCCTGAAAACCACGGGCGGGACGCCCGTGCCACGTGCAAACGGGTTTAATCCTCGGTGATGCCCGTCAGCGGTCCGAGCGAGCCAACCGTGAAGCCACCCAAGCAGTCGAGCAAGAGCGGGGTCGTCGCCCGGGCGAGCGGGATCATGTTTGGGAGCCTCCTCCTTAGCCGCCTGCTCGGCCTTCTCCGCGACACCGTGATGGCGCGGCAGTTCGGGATCAACCTCGATACCGACTGCTACCGGCTCGCCGTCACGATCCCGGACACGATTTTCTTTCTGATCGCGGGCGGCGGGCTCAGCTCCGCCTTCATTCCGATCTTCAGCGAGTTCATTCACACGAATCGGGTCCGCGACGCCTGGCGCGTGTTCAGCGTCGTGACGACGGTCTGTGCGACCGGAGTCGCCGTCCTCATCGGCGTCGCCTGGGCTTACGCGCCCCAGATCGCGGCGTTCATGGCGGCAGGGAAGACACATGTGATGCCGACCGGCGGTACCGGCCCGTTCACAGCTCAGGATCTCGACAAGATCGTGACGATGAGCCGGATCATGCTTCCCGCCCAGTTCGCGTTCATGGTCGGCTCGATCCTCCTCGCGACCCTTTATGCCCGCAACCGGTTTGTGATGCCCGGCATCGCGCCGAACATCTACAACGTCGGGATCATCATCGGCGCGATGGTCGGCCCGACTCTTGGCATCGGCATCGCCGGGATGTCTTGGGGCGCGCTCATCGGCGCGATGATTGGCAATCTCGTCCTCCCCATCCTGGTGATGATGTGGCTCGGCGGACATTTCACGCCGTCGTTCAATCTCCGGGCGCCAGGAGTCGACAAGTTCTTCCGGCTGCTCGGGCCGGTTATCTTCGGGTTCTCGCTGCCGAGCATGGCCGCGCTCATCACCCAGAAGTTCGCGAGCGGCTACGGCGAAGGCGTCAACACGGTCATGACGCTGTCGAACAACCTGATGCAGGCGCCGCTCGGCATCTTCGGGCAATCTCTCGCCCTCGCCGCGTTCCCGGTGCTGTCGGAGTTCTACGCGACGAAGCAGATGGGGGCGTACCGGCGGCAGATCTCCAAGTCGATTCTGACCATCCTCTATCTCGCCGTGCCGTCGGCGCTGTTCCTCTTCGCGATGGCGCCGGAGCTAGTGCAGGTGATCTACGGCTACGGCAAAGCGACCCAATCGTCGGTCAAGGTGCCCGTGTGGCTGGGGCCGGTCATGCCGCTCGACCTCGCCAACGTCGTAATCGCCCTCCGCTGG
>DATJYD010000793.1:0-3857 GCA_035499755.1 Fimbriimonadaceae bacterium | reverse complement strand
GGATTTCCAGCAGCCGCTCTTCGCCGAGGGACCCTTGAGCGCCGACCCGAATATCAACAAGTGCGTGGGCTTCGTCGTCAGCGGCAACGCCATCACGGTCGGAGCCGTCTCCGATCAGTTGCAGCCCACGAACCTGACGCTCCCGAGGCCCTACGACAACCTAGGGATTGTGGGTGCCACGGCCGCCGAGCTGATCACCATCACGAAGGCCGACCCCACCGGGAACACCGCGAACAAGTTCGCGTTTGCCATCCTCCGGAACAACGGGCCTTCGGGAAACCCGCTGAACGGGACCAACGCCATCCAGCAGGCGGCTTCCCTTGCCCCGAACCTCGTCACCCTTTGGATCGGGAGCGACGACGTGCTCGGCGCCCTTCTCTACGCCATCGCCTTGGACGGCGTGACGATGACTCCGGTCGCTTCCTTCACCCAGAGCTACACCCAGATCATCCAGACGATCCAGTCGACCGGCGCCACGATCGTGACCTTGAACATTCCTTCCGTCGATGCGGTTCCCTTCGCCAACACGATCCCGCCGGTCGTTCTCGACCCCTCGACGAACGAGCCCATCATCGTGGGCGGTGCGCCCGTTCCGCTGCTCGGCCCGGGCGATGCGGCCTTTCCCTGCCCGGATGGACAAACCGCCTGTCCGCTGCCGCCGGGAACCCTCGTGACGCTGGCCGCCAACAGCCCGCAGGCGGCGCTCGGCGGAAAGTCACTGCTTCAGGTGGGCTTCGGCATTCCCTGCGCGGTCGCACCGTTGCCCCAGTGCAACAAGCCTCTGCCGGACGGCCAGTTCAACCCTCCATCGACGATCATTCCGGGCGTGCTGCTGTATCCGGATGAGGTGGACCGGATCCGCGCCCGGACCGACGAGCTGAACGCCGTGATCGCCAACGTCGGCGGAGCGGCCGGAGCGATCCCGATCGACATCCACACGATCTTCAACGGGATCGCGGCCCACGGATACGAGATTGGCGGCCTGACGCTGACCACCAAGTTCGCGACGGGGGGCATCTTCTCCGCCGACGGCTTCCATCCCAACTGCATCGCCCAGGCCATCGTGGCAGACGCCGTGATCAACGCCCTCAATGCGGCCAAGCACCTTTCGATCCCTCAGCCCAACATGGCTTCGGCGCTCTTCACGCCCAACGTGCCGCCTGGTGCGGCCTCGGCGACCGCGCCCGGGCTCGACTTCTCGGACCAAATGCGCCGGCAGCTCTACGCCGCTTTTCCCCCGGTGACCGCCGGCATCCAGGTCCTGGAGCCTGAGGCCCCGATCTCCCGGGTCGATCCCAGAGCCCGCCCCGAGAAGAACCGAACGGTCGAGCGGCCGGGCGAGCGGAAGAACTAGCAGGGAGGGGCCCCGCTCGGGGCTGCGGGCGGTTCTGGGAAGCCGAGTGGACGCCGGCCGCGCTCTTTGCTAGATTTCGCCGTCCTTTTCGAGGTTGGAGAGAACCCCATGATGATCCCGGCTACCCAAATCCGCGTCGGCACCCTGGTGATCCACAACGGCGAGCTGCACCGCGTGCACGACATGGTGCACAAGACCCCCGGAAACCTGCGCGGTTTCGTTCAGGTCAAGATGCGGAACCTCCGCTCGGGCTCCATGGCCGACCACCGCTTCGGCTCGACCGACCGGGTGGAGAAGGCCTCGCTCGACGAGCGGGAGATGGAGTACCTCTACTCGGATGCGGCAGGGCATCACTTCATGGACCAGCAGACGTACGATCAGTTCACCCTCTCCGACGAGGTGATCGGCGAGCAGATGAAGTACCTCCTGCCCAACACGGTGATCCACGTCGATTTCTACGAGGGGAATCCCGTGGGCATCGAGCTGCCCAACACGGTGACGCTCAAGGTCGTCGAGACACAGCCGGGGATGAAGGGGGCGACCGCGTCGGCTTCCTACAAGCCGGCCACCCTGGAGACGGGACTCCAGGTGATGGTGCCCCAGTTCATCGAGGCTGGAATCCGAATCAAGATCGACACGCGGGACGACACCTACCTCGAGAGAGCGTAGGCGCCGACCGCGATCGACTGTCGGCCGATCGGCTGGATTCTCTGTCCGTATGCTGCAATGGCATGCGAAGCTCCGATTGCCCCTTTTCGCTTGACCTCGCTTTGAAGCCTCTTGAATAATCCTCCCCGTGCGGAAGCTGCGGGCTACCCGGGCAGCCCTTATCGCCCTGCTCCTAGTAGCAGTGTGGCCGGCCCGAACCGAGGGTAAGCCCCAGAAGAAAGGGGCCCACAAGGCCGGGACCGGCCCTTCGGCAGCTTCGGCAATTGTCTCGGGCAAGCACTCTGTCGCTCACGCCAAGGCGACGAAGGCCGGGAAGAGCCCTCAAAAGACGAAGGTTGCGGCCTCGGGCAAGCACAAACGCGCCAAACGAATCATTCGCCAGAACGCGGACAACGAGGTGGTGCTCGAGTGGATCCAGGCGACGCGCCGCCCCCAGCCGTATGGGCCGTTTCTCCCGCCCTCCGCTCGCTTGATGCTTGCCGAAGCAGAGGAGCAGGCACCGGCACCGGAGGTTGCTTGCCCGCCCGTTGACGTCGTTTTGGAGGCCCACGTCCATGACGAGAGCGCCGAGACCGTCGGGTCGCCGGGCTCGGAAGAGGGGCTCGGGGCCGAGGAGGAGGCGGCGCGAGACTCGCGGACCGAGAGCCTCGTTGCCATTGCCCGGCGAATCGGCTCCTTTTTCCGCCCGAAGTCGTCCTCGGCGCGCGTCACCCCCGACGACGTCGACTTGGGAGACCTGCTTTCAGCCAATCTCAAGATTCCCGTCGAGGGCGTGGACGCCGAGAAGCTGCGCGACTCCTTCCTGGACCGACGCGGCCGGTACCGCAAGCACCTGGCCATCGACATCGGGGCGCCCCGCGGTACGCCGGTCATCGCGACGGCCGACGGCGAAATCGTGCGGCTACGCCGGGAGAAGAAGGGCGGAATCACGATCTATCAGAAGGACGCGACCGGCAAGTACCTGTTCTTCTACTGCCACCTCCAGCGTTATGCCAAAGGCCTCGCGGTCGGTCAGCAGGTGTCCGCCGGCGACGTCATCGGGTACGTCGGCGCGACGGGCCACGTGATCGGCGGGCCGCACCTGCACTTCTCGATCACGCGGGTTCCCGAGGACGACGATTTCCGAGAGGGCCTGGCGGTGAACCCCTACCTGCTCTTCCTGGCGGGGGTGCCTTAGCCTCAGGACGCGCCGGAGCTTCCGCCCTCGAGCAGCCGGGAGAGCCAGAGGTTGGTCAGTTTCTCCGCGACGGTGTTCTGGCGGAGGCGCGCGGCGAGGTTTCCCCAATCCATCTCGTCGAGCTTCTGATCCTGGTTGAAGCAGGAGAACACGATCTCCTTCTGCTCCCCGGTCTCGGGGTCGATGTGCCTCTGGAGGCACTGGGCGCAGACCTCTTTCATCATGCACTGCATCGGCGAGTTGATGGAGCCGATGCCCTCGTGCCTCGGGTCGAGGAAGGGCGCCAACACGTTGTGGCGGGCGCGGGCGACGGCGGCCATCATCCGGTCCGAGCCGATGGCGATCAGCCTTCCGACCTCGGAGAGCGCGATGGGCGTGTCACCGAGGTGACCCGTCGCATACGCGAGCATCGCCTCGACGATGTTTCCCACGAAGGAGCGGTCGCTCGGTCGGCGCACGGGGATCGGCTCGCCGCGGTCCACCGACAGGATGAGCACGTCGGAGGCCGCTTCGAGCTCCTCGCGCTTGTAGAAGTCCTCGGCCTTCTTGTAGCCGGCGAAGTAAACGACGCGGTTGCCGAGGTCGCGCGCCTTCTTGCCGATCGAGAAGAGGACGGCATTGCCGAGTCCCCCGCCGGCCAGCATGACCGTGGAACCG
>DATJYD010000792.1:0-4168 GCA_035499755.1 Fimbriimonadaceae bacterium | reverse complement strand
CGTAGGGGGTGGTCGCCTTGCCGTTCATGAAGCTCGTGACGTGCTTGTACTTCTGGGTCTCCGCGATGCGTAGCTGGCGCAGGCCGGCGTCGGAAACCACCCCTCCCAGCAGGTGCTCCATCCCGCCACCCTCGCCCATCGGGGGCATCAGGTAGTCGGTCATCTCGTCGTAGTAGCGCGTGAAGCCGAGGTAGGTCACTTTCGGGTGGCAGTTAAGGGTCCCGGGATAGTCCGGCTTCACGAAGGCCATCGTGAGCTGGATCGCCCGGTCCTGGCGATAGTTGGTGTGCATGACGCAGTCCCCGTCGGAGACGCCGTTGTAATCGCCGATGACGTAGGGCGGGATGTACTCGTCCACCATGGGCACGCCGTCCGGCGTCTGATCGTTGGCATAGGATTCCGCGACGGCAGCCTCGATATCGGCCGCGCGGCGGCCCTCCGCGCAACAGATGCAGTTGAAAGCGAGATCCGTAAGCTTCCAGTCCTTAGCCCGGTCCATGCCGTAGTAGCGGCCCATCGTCGTTCCGATCTTGCAGTTGCCGACTTCCTCGATCGTCATTTCGAGCGCGGAGATGAACTCGGCGCAGCTTCGCGGAGGCGTGTCGCGGCCGTCGAGGAACGGATGGATGACGATGGGGCCATCCGGATGTTCGGATCGGGCGCGGCGCATGATCTTGAAGAGCTGCTCCTGATGGGCGTGGACGCCCTCGTTCTGGAGCAATCCCATAAGATGCAGCTTGCCCCCGTGGCCCTTCCAGTTCGCCATCAGGTTCTTCCAAGCCGGGTATTCGAAGACTTCCCCGCTCGCCATGCCCTCATCGAGGCGTTTCAGTTCCTGAATGACCACCCGGCCGGCGCCGATATTGAGGTGACCCACTTCACTCGAGCCCTGGTATCCAGGCGGCAGACCGACCGCTTCACCCGAGGTTTCGAGCAGGTTCCAAGGGTATTTGGCGAGGTAGGCGCTGCAATTGGGCGTCTTGGCGGCGAGGACGGCGTTGGCTCGGGGATTTTGGTTGTAACCCCATCCATCCCGGATGATCAAACAGACTGGACGCATGTGTTCTCCTTTTCTGGCCGTAATTGCGGTGGGTCAGCGCACCCCTTCGCTTCGCGAAGGAACGGTCGAACCGGCCTGTCTTCCGTGAAAGCGCCGTTCAACGACTCGGGAAAAAACCCACAGTAGGGGCCGAGTCGGACGGTGAGTCGGCGCGCAGCTCGACAGATGGCATACGGCGAACCCCCACGAGTTTGTGCAAGGTGTTTTGGCGTCGCAAGGGCCATAGCCGTTCGGTAAAACCACTTTACCTCTTCGGCCCCCCGCCGAGCCCGGCCGACGCGGCGGCCCGGCCCTTGGCGCTTTCCTAGCCTTGGGCTAGCCCGTTTGCTCGCGACGAGTTCCGAGTCGCCGCGAACTGGGAAATCTGCGACACGCCGAAACCACCGCCTTCGCCAATAAAGCGGGCTAGTTGTGGGGCCACGACTCACCGCATGGACTCTCGACACGCGAGACTAGTTCTTGTACTTCACCGAGCAGCCGTAGGGGCGCGAAGTCGGATTGGTCACCGGCTTGCCCGCCATCGCCTCTTCGAGGGCCGCTTCCACATAGTTCTTCGCCGTTTTCACGTCGTCGAAGTCTGTCGTCGGCTTGTCGTCGATCGCGCCGTTGTAGATCACGGTTCCTTTCGGATCGATGACGAACATGTGAGGCGTCGTCTTCGCGCCGTAGAGGTGACCGACCGTTCCATCGGGATCGAGAAGGATCGCGTTGCTGGACATGTGGGCCGACTTCAGCAGCGCGGTGGCCTGATCGGCCGTCATGTAGCCCTGCTTGCCCTCGGCCGAGGAATCGATGGTCAGCCAAATCGCGCCATGATCACGCGCCCACTTCTGGGTCGCCTGCATATTGCCGGTGCCGTACTGCTTGTGGACGTAGGGGCAGCCCTGGTTGGTCCATTCGAGCACCACATACTTCCCCTTGAACTGGTCGAGAGAAACCGTCTTACCGGTGTTCGAAGGAAGCGAGAAGGCGGGGGCGGCGGAGCCGACCTCGGCGCCGCCGAGGAACCGAAAACCGGCGGCCGCGACCATGGCGGCCACCGCCGAAGTGACGAGAAGAAGAGTGCGAAATCTCATGCCTATCCTCCAGATGTGCGTTCTAACGGTACGTCGATCTCATTAAAGAAACTTGAATGTGGCGACGCGCCTTGGCCCACCACGATGCCTCTTAGCCGCGCCCGTTTCGGGTCGAAGTATTCGCTCCTGTCCAGCTTGAACACCGCCGAATCTCCAACCGTGGACACGTTTTGCCTGGCCGAATTGTGGATCACAGCCGGGTCGAAGGGCATAAACTCGGTGGCCTTCGCCCCCTTTGGCAACTCGACCCGCAATGTCACGGTCTTTCCGGCCAGCCTCGCGTCGGCTTGGCCCCTCAGGGGCTGCGGGACGCGCTCCAAGGCGGCCGCGATTGCGGTGACAGAAGCGTTTGCGGTCGGGATCGGCAGCGAGACCACCCTCTTGCCGGGAAGGCACATCTCTTTGTCGCAGACGAGCCAGTCGAGGTTGGCCCGAATCGTCCCTTTGCGAGAGGCGGGGGTGATCCAGCAGAGCAGCGTAACCTGTTTCTCGTAGCCGTAGTTCACGAAGCCGGTGTCGAGCATAACCTCCGGCGTGGGCCACATGAGCGGCCCGGCTTGCCACCCCGCCGGAAGCGACCATTTCACGCGGATCTCCTGCCCGGAATCGCCGGGGTTATGCCAGTAGACGTGCCACCCGGGCTTGATCTTGAATTCGAGTCCGACGAGGAATCGCCGGCCCGGCGCGCAGGCGCGGCTCGAAGAGAGAAGGGCGGGCTTGGAGTAATCCGTCGCCTTCGGAGAGAGCGCGATCAGGGCCGCGAATGCGAGCATACACTGTGAGATACGGGCAAAAGCCCTTCGGAGTGCGGAGACTCCGCTTCCGCACTTGTATGCTTGGTTGGGGCGAAGGGCTCAGAGGGAATACACTTTTCCTATGTGGCAACGCTTCACGGAACGGGCGCGGAGAGTCGTCTTTTACGCCCAGGAGGAGGCGACAAAGCACGGCGACGGCCATGTGGACGTCGAGCACGTCCTCCTTGGCCTGATTCACGAAGAAGACACGGTAGCCGGTCGCGTGCTGCGCAATCTTGGCTTCGATGCGACCCGGATCAGGCAGGGGCTGGAGAAGGCGATGCCCGTCGGCGGACGCGAGCCGGCTAAAGACGTAGGCTTGGCACCGCGCGCAAAGCGCGTCATCGACCTCGCCTATGACGAAGCACGCAACCTTAACAACAACTACATCGGCACCGAGCATCTGTTGCTCGGCGTCATACGCCTACACGATAGCAGGGCCGGCCAAGTCCTGTCAGGGCTGGGAATCGATCTGGAAGCCGCCCGGCGCGAGACGATCAAGCTGCAGGACGAGGCCACGGCTCCCGAAGCGCCGGCCGCCCAACCGCCCGCCATGTCCGCCCTGAAGAAGATCCAAGCCAGCCACCCCGCCAAGATAGGACCGGAACAGACGCTTTGCATGCTCACTGGCGGCGGGCTTCGGCCGCACCTCATGATCACGTTGATCTCGGACGTCGACTCGAAACCGGCAAAGGTCGTCGCCCGGCAGTGCCAAGACATGGCCAGACTCCATGAGGTGCTCTGGATGCTCATCAAGGAAGAGTCGAAGATTCCGTGCGGGCAGTTGCCAAAGCCCGAGAATCTGGACAAGCTTCTCGTCGACGCGCAGGCCGAAGCCGGAACGGCTGTCGTTTCCCCCGAGCATTTGCTCTTCGCCCTGCTCAGAGAATCGGACGGACCGTTCGCGCGGGTGCTCCGAGAAGCCGGGATCTCGTTGGACGAGAGCCGGCGGCTCGCGGCCGTGGAGGCGATCTAGCCATGTGGCAGCGTTTCACCGAGCGCGCCCGCAAGGTCATCTTCTATGCCCAGGAGGAAGCGCAGCGCTTCGGCGAGGGCTACGTTTCTACCGAGCACATTCTGCTCGGGCTGCTTCGCGAGCACCAGACGGGGCTCTCAATCCTGGCTCGGCTCGGAGTTGGCGCCGAGCGCGTTCGGAAGGAAGTCGAGAAACAGCTTCCGCGAGGCGACGCGAGACCTTCACAGGATATGACCCTCACCCCGCGAGCTAAGCGGACGAT
>DATJYD010000791.1:0-2823 GCA_035499755.1 Fimbriimonadaceae bacterium | reverse complement strand
CCGATGAACGCTCGCGCGATCCTGCGCCGCAACCTACTGATCTATGGCGTCGGCGGCATCATCGTCCCCTTCCCGTTCATCTGGCTGATCGACAAGGCGCTCTTCGCGCTCCACTTGGTCGCCGCGGCCGCGCACTAGCCTTCATCTGACCGATTCCGACACTACCGAAACCCCGAAAAACCCATGGCCATCCAAAATCCAAAATCCAAAATCCAAAATCCCAGCTCGCCCATCTTTCGCCCGGCGATCATGCTGACGCTGTTCTTCATCGTCGTGCTGGGATTCGTTTTCCCGGCCATCATCTGGGCGATCTCGCAGGCGGTGTTTCCGTTCCAGGCTAACGGGAGCCTGATCAAGGATGCGAAGGGCAACGTCATCGGCTCGGCGATCATCGGGCAGAACTTCTCGAAGCCTGAGTATTTCCATCCCCGGCCCTCCGCGGCGGGCAACGGTTACGATGCCTCCAACTCGAGCGGCACGAACCTGGGACCGACGAGCGACAAGCTCATCAACGGCGTTCACAAGAAGCTGCCGGACGGCAAAGACGACCCCAACAACTTCGACGGCATCGACGATCTCGCCAAGGCCTACCGTGCGGAGAACGGCCTGGCAGCCGACGCCGAAGTGCCTGCCGACGCGGTGACGCGCTCGGCCAGTGGCTTGGACCCCGACATCAGCGTCGCGAACGCGAACATCCAGGCGGTGAGGGTAGCAAAGGCTCGCGGGATGACGGTGGACGCGGTAAAGCAGCTCATCGCCGAGAACACCAGCGACCGCTTCCTCGGCCTTTACGGCGAGCCGAGAGTGAATGTCCTCCAGTTGAACCTGGCTCTCGACAAGGCCAAGCCATGACCTCGCGGTCCCTTAGGAGTGCGGGAGCGGAGTTCCCGCCTTAGGAGCGCAGGGTCCCCAACCCCATCGACCAAGAACCCCCACGCCGAGTGCGGTAATACGTACACGGCCCAACCACCCACGACCATGAACACCCACACCCTTGCGGCCCTTGGATTGGCCGCTCTATCGTCTTCCCCCGGTTGGGCGCAGACTTCGCCGTCCGCCAAGACCTGGAACGTCGACATCAGCGGCTATGCCGATCTTTACTACCAGTACGATTTCGGCCGGCCCGCCCACAGCGGCGGAGTGAACGGGCGCTGGTTCGACATCAACCACGACGAATACACCCTCGCCGCGCTGCAACTCGACCTCTCACGCGCTCCGACCGCGCAGAACCCGCTCGGCTTTCTCGTTAGCCTCTACGCGGGCAAGAACGCGGACATTGTCGCGAGCACCGAACCGGGCGGCATCGACACTTACAAGAACTTCCTGCAAGCCTACGCGAGCTACTTGGTTCCGGGGAAGATTTCAACCACCATCGACTTCGGCAAGTGGACCTCCTTCATCGGCTACGAGGGCTTCGATAGCCGTTCTCAGGACAACTACTCGCGATCATTCGTCTTCACGGGCCTCGAACCAGGCTACATGACCGGCCTGCGCACGACGACGGTTCTCGATCCGCGGTGGACGGCCAATCTCTACGCATTCCAGGGCTGCAACGAAGTCCAGGACTCCAATCACGGAAAGACGTTTGGCGCAGGGGTCACGCGCAGCTTCGGGTCCGGCTCCGTCACGCTTACCGGCTACTACGGCGACGAGGGCTCCGACACTCAGAACGATTCCGGCAGCTACGGAGGAATCGGGTTTCCGACCCCCGGGGTCTCCAAAGTCGCCCAGGCCTCGCTCTACGGAAGCTGGCAGGTCAATGCGAAGGACAAGCTGGCCTTCGACGCCGAGTACGCGAGCGCGAAGGGGAAGGGCAACTGGAGCGGCGCCGAGATCATCTACCGGCGGCAGATCGACAAACGAAATGCGGCGGCCTTCCGACTCGATCACGCCGAGGACCCGGATGGGCTCCGCTTCTTCGCCGGTTCGCTGGGCCTGAACTCCCTGACCGGCACGTACGATCTGACCCTGAGCACGAACGTTCTCTTTCGCCTCGAACTGAGGCACGACCTCGCGAGCAACGACTACTTCGACTCCGCCTCCGGCCCGAAACGACAGCGCACGACGATCACCTTCGCGCAGATCGTGAAGTTCTGACATGGATCGTTGGCGGGAGGTTGAAAAGTGCCCGTAGCGTGCCGGTTGTGGGGTTGAGATCCGAGGTCCTTCGCTTCGAACCTCGCACGGCTCGTTCTCCGCTCAGGATGACGCGATCTGCTCGCCTTGTGACCGGTAATCGGGGCTAAGCACCACCGTTCCGACCGGAGGCCCTCCGGGCCCGGCTGAGGAACCCAAGTGGAGTCGTCGCACGCATGTCGAGGGCGGTCGGCGACGGGGTCCATTTTCTCGACTTGCTCCGGGTTGCGATCGGCGACCGGAAGCGGGGTCTGAGTGTTTGCCCCTGACGGTTTTCCTGATCATCGAGGGCAGCCCAATGAAAGCAACGGCTTCCCGCGAAACGTAGAACCGATGATCCGGCGCGACTGCCGTCAGCTCGGACGTCAGGGGTCGTTTCGCCGCCATCTCCCATAATAATAAGCCACGGCGAGAGCATGCGCCGGCCGCCTATGACGTGACTCGATGACAAAGCGATTACCCCTGTTCATCCGCCACGTCATGTACAACCTGCGTGGCGGATTTCTCGTTCGCCCGCTCATCATCGCCATCGTGCTTGGGCTCGCGGGCGGACTGCTCGCCGGGTTGGACGAGACTGCTCCCGCCATCAGCGCCTGGGTCCCGGCTTGGCTGTTCCCATCCCATAGCGATTCCCAGGTAGCGCAGCTTATTCTTGGAGGGATCGCGGCCTCGGTGATGACCGTCGTC
>DATJYD010000790.1:0-3852 GCA_035499755.1 Fimbriimonadaceae bacterium | reverse complement strand
GATTTGAGGCTCATCTCCGACGGAACATGGGATGAGCTCTACACGGCCACCAAGGCTCTGGCCGGCGTTCTGAGGAGCCAGGGCCGTCGCGTCTACGAGATTCCCGTCGGGGGAAGTTCCGCGATCGGCGCGTTTGCCTTCTTTCAGGCCGGGCTCGAACTCCAAGAACAGCTTCGCCAAGCGAGCGCGGCGGGTCCCGGAGCGTTCGATTGGATCGTCTTCGCAAGTTCCAGCGGCAGCACCCACGCCGGTCTGGCTTACGCCTTCCACGGCTCTGGCACCAAGATCCTCGGCATCGCGTGCGACCCCGAGCCGGAGCTGATCGATGATTTCCATGCCCTTTACGGCGACCTGGAGGCTTTGGTAGGGGAGAAGCGGCCGATGAACCGCGACGATTGGCTCTTGGACCTCAATTTTGTGGGCCCGGGCTACGGCATTCCGAGCGTGGCGGGCAACGCCGCCATCCGAACTCTGGCCCGAGCCGAAGGCGTCTTTCTGGATCCGATCTACACCGGCAAGGCATTCGCCGGTCTGCTCGCCCTCGTCGGCTCCGGCGAGATCTCGGGACGCGTGCTGTTCTGGCATACCGGCGGCATACCTGCCCTGTTCGCCTCCTAGAGTTCCTAGAGAGCTTGCAGGGCGAGAACGCTCATGCTTCGCTCCGGTTCGGGTTCCCAGGATGACACGTCTGGAAAGGCGGATTCGGGAAACTTCCCGCCGGACAATCTGCGTAACAGGGCCAAAGGACTCAATCTTCTCGGCGGACTCCGCCGGTTGCGAGGAAGCTGGGCGAAACTACCTTCGGGCGCATGACTGAACGATTCCTCCAGAGCTTCAGGTCCTTTCCATAGATTGTCATGAGTATTGAGCTGGAGACACCTTTGGCGGTAGTGGCCGCCCGCCAAGGGCCGAGGCCACTGGCTTTCGTCGATCTACGTAGCGTCAAACCGGATGCCGAAGTAGTCAAACTGGCCCCGGGCGACTTTGCCACCCGCAGTCAGATACTCCCGCTCTCCATCGACGGAGGGGTGCTCGTGGTGGCGATCGGCTCCGAGTCCTCGTTGTCCGCCGTCGACGACCTGGGCGTGCTCCTCGAGCGTCCGGTCCGCGCGGTTCTCGCCGATCCCTCTTTGCTTCGGATGCAGATCGAAGAGCGCTACATCGCGGAGATCCTGGCCGGGCTGCCCGGAGACGAGGCGCCCGACGCTGAGATCGGCGATAACGTGGACCTCGCCGATCTCCAGCAAATGGCGAGCGAAGCCGCGGTCGTGCAGATGGTCAACCTGATCTTCTCGCGAGCCGTACGCGACGGCGCGAGCGACATCCACATCGAGCCCTACGAGCGCGAAGTGCGCGTCCGATACCGCCTCGACGGCATCCTGCATGAGATCGCCAAGCCGCCGAAGCGGATGCATGCGGCCCTGGTTTCCAGGCTCAAGATTCTTGGCGAGATGAACATCGCGGAGCGCCGGCTTCCGCAAGATGGCCGGATCAAGCTGCAGGTCGCGGGACGGGCGATCGACGTCCGCGTCGCGATCGTACCCACCATGTACGGCGAGCGCGCCGTCATGCGCATTCTCGACAAGGCCAACGCGATCCGCGGTCTGGAGGCGGTGGGGATGGCTTCCGATTCCCTGCGGTCCTTCCGTCGCCTGATCCGCCAGCCGCACGGCATGATCCTCTCCACCGGACCGACCGGCAGCGGCAAATCGACGACGCTCTACGGCGCCCTTCAGGAGCTGACATCGATCAGCACGAACATTCTGACCATCGAAGACCCGGTCGAGTATCAGATCTTCGGAATCGGGCAGATTCAGGTTAGGCCGCAGATCGGGCTCTCGTTCGCGAACGGTCTCCGCAGCATCGTTCGGCAGGACCCGGACATCATCATGGTCGGCGAAATCCGAGACGAGGAAACGGCGGAGATCGCGATCCACGCCGCTCTCACCGGCCATCTGGTTCTGAGCACGTTGCACACCAACGATTCGGCCGGCGCGATCACCCGCCTCCTCGACATGGGAGTCGAGCCGTTCCTCGCGGCGAGTTCGATTATCGGGATCATGGGCCAGCGCCTCGTGCGGCGCAACTGCCCGGCCTGTACGGCCTCTTCGGAGGAGTCGGAAACCGCCTTGCGGTCCCTCAACATCGGCCCGGAAGATCTCAAGGGGAAGGTGTTGAAGCGGGGACGAGGCTGCGATGTTTGCGCCGGAACCGGCTTCAAGGGACGAACCGGCGTTTTCGAGTTGCTCGTCGTCGATGAGACGATTCGCAAGATGACGACCGAGCGCGCGTCGGCCAGCGCAATGAAGAACTACGCGATCCAGGCGCTCGGTTTGCGGACTTTGCTGGAAGATGGGCGTCGAGCTGTGCTCGAGGGGCTGACCACCCCGGAAGAGGTCATGAGGGTTTGCCAGAGGGAGGACATCTATGAGGGTGATTGAGGGCAGGGAAGCGCGGGGCGGCCGGGCGCCGGTAAGCGGCTAGCCCGGAGTGTCCATGAGCATTCGGGATCGACAGCCTGGAGGCAGTCGCCGTGACTTGCCGTGCGTGGACCCGGCGAGGAGGCTGCCTTGGCGATGAAAACTGCCGTCAGCCGGAGTGCCTTGCGACTGGCCGAGTGGTCGCCGGGGCACGTCCGGATCATCGATTTGCCCACCCTGCGGGCGGTTGAGGGCGCGGCCTTCGCTGAATGCGTGGACGCCGATTCCAAGGGCGCCGGCATTGTTGTCGCAGTTGGGCAAAGCAGCGCGTTCATTCGGAACGTGCGAGTGCCGGACGCGTCCCGTAACGACATCGCCAAGATCCTCGAACTCCAAGGCGACCAGCTTCTGCCGTTGGGCGGGCGCGATTACGTCCTGGGATTTCGCCTTACCGATGTGACCGAGGGCAAGGGCCGCACAGCCGTCGTCGGGGCAATCAAACGGGAGACGCTCAAACGCATTTACGCCGATGCCGAAGCGGCCGAGCTGAAGGTGCGGGCCGTTCTCCCGCTTGCCTTCAGTTCGTGGCTGGCCGCTCGGCGCCATTCGCTGGATTCCTGTGCGGTGGTTTCACGCCACGGAGGATCCGTCGCCATCGATATCGTTCAGGCCGGTGAGCTCTGGTACAGCCGGTGCATTCCGGACCCCGGGGGCGCCGAGGAGATCCTGGACGAAGTTCGGAGGACATTCTCGATCTGCCAGATCCCGACCGCGCCCATCCTCGCCGGGCGGCGGGCCGATATCCGAGCGGACGTCGAGGACGATCGCGAGTCGATCGAATATCTGAGCGACGAAGACGCGATCGGGAAGCTGCTCTTCTCCTTCGCCCTTCCCACCGATTCGGAATCCCAGAGCCGGCGGGGGAACCATTTGCGGATGGCTCGCGCTCTCCTCGCATTGGCCCTCGCGCTCGGTCTTGGCGCCTACGCTGCCCTGAAGCAGATTCCCGCGATCCGAGCCTCCCATGCGCCGGCCGCCGATCCCGCCCTTTCCACCGCCCAGGCCGACCGGGATGCGGCGCTGGCGCGAATCGACAGAGCCAATCTCGCGAACGGCATTCTCGACGTTGCCTTTGCGCCGTCGCAGAGCTTTTCCGATATGGTCGACGTGCTCAGCAACGCCGCGACCCGGTCTTCCTGGTTTACAGCGCTCACGATTGGCCGGGGGAAGGTGGTTTCGGTGAGCGGCGTGGCCTTGAGCGACGCCGATGTGGCAAGTTTCGTGGGTGAGGTCTCGAAGAGCCCGCGCTTCAAAGATATGAAAGTGGTCTCGGCCACTAAAGGCACGGTCGGAAAGAAGACGGTGACTCAGTTCACGGTCTCCGGGCAAGCGGTCGGGATCACCCCGTTCGATCGGCCGCCGAAAAGGAGTA
>DATJYD010000789.1:0-4842 GCA_035499755.1 Fimbriimonadaceae bacterium | reverse complement strand
GCCCCGCGCTACGGAGATTGGGTTCAGAACTGCGATTCCCGACCTCGCGGGCCTCTATTCGCTGGTGACTTCGACGCGGATGCCGATCTGGGCGATGACGGTGGCGACGGACGTGCAATCCTCTTCCGAGCCTTGGTGGACGACCGACTTGCCGAGGTTATGGATCTCCCAGGTTTCGATCTCTGCCTCGTACTGGCAGCAGCCGGTCGCCTTCATGAGGATCAGGATGACTTGCTCGATCGAGTTGTAATCGTTGTCGAAGACGGTGACGATCCAAGTGCCGCCGCCTCCCGTTGCGGGATCGCCGGGGCTGACTTCCGGTCTTTCGGTCGTTCCGGGAGAACTGGCCGTCGCTTGCAGACGCGGCATTCGGCGACCGGCGATCAGTCGTTCCATTCAGGGCATACCTCAGTCTTGACGCCGATCGACGAGATAATCACGGCCGCTTTCTCGCACTCCTCTTTGGACGAGAAGTGAACGGGGGCCTTTCCGAAGGTGTGAGCCTCCCAGGCTTCGATTTCGGCCTCGCGGGCGCCGCACCCGGTCGCGCGCATGAGGACGATGATGACCATATCAAAGGGGGTGACGTCGTTGTTGTAGATGACGACCATCCACCGGCCGGTCTCAATGCCCGGCCCATCGACTTTGGGATCGACTGCCGTCTGACTCATTCCCTGTTATTCTACGCCTTTTCCACTTGGCGAGTCGGGTGGATCAGGATCGCCGTAGTAGTCGGCGATCTGCCGCGCGGCGCCGGGGTCGATGGCCTTGAGGTGGTCGTACGCGTCCCGATACTGCGGCATCTTATGATCGGCGTACATCTCCGCGAGCGATGCCCACGTCCACTCCGGGTTGATATCGCCCGTGTTCAAGGTGCCCATGTAGTACTGGGCGGCTTTGCCGATCTGGCCATGATCTCGCGCCTTGTCGGCCTGGTTGGCGAGCCAGAATCCAGACCAGGGATTCCAGAACAAGACGGCGACCGACCCGCACATCATCGCGACGAGGGCGAGACTCAGGGCGGCGCGGTATTGGGGGACGATCATCAGACCGGCCAAGGCGGCGCCGAACAGGGCGCCCGTCAAGTGCGCGACATTGCCGATCATCCAGCGATGGGCGTAGGTGAGAGCGACGCAGAGGAAGAACCAGACGACGAACATCATGACGGTCTGCTGGCCCATATATCTCGCGAACGCGGGATAGCGTGTTCTTCCGACCCAGCCGAAGCCGAACAGGGCGTACCCGACTCCGGAGAGCCCGAAGCCAAAGCCATCGAATTCCTGAAGGCCGGAGGTGACGAAGGCCGAGACAAGAACGAAGAGGAGGAATCTCAGCGATCCGAAGGTCCGTTCGAAGGCTGCTCCGAGAATCCAGAGCCAATAGAGGTTGAACATCAGGTGTATAAGCTCCTCGTGCACGAATGCATCGGTGAAGAGGCCCCACCATGCGCCACCATAGAGCTGTTCGGGCTCGATAAGACCCCAATGGGCGAGCACGGCGGGGCCGAGATCGTGTTGGTAGTTGATGCCGAGGAACGCCACCACGCACCAAATGCAGATCGAGATGGTGACGACGGGGGTGTCTGTCGATTCGGAGCGATAGCGGCTGATGTCTCGATTTTACCGATGCCGGTGGGGCCGGCCGGCGAATCTCGGTCGATGACGGTTGCCGTGCGGCTGGTCGCCTGCTTCGGCTTGCGGTTGTGGGAAAAGCGGTTAATGGCCGCGCGTTCTTGGACGGGACCGTCGCTGCTGAGTGCGCGCGTTAGGTGCTCTCATCCACCGCCTGGATCCGGTGGTTACAGCGTGACGAGCCGGAAGTCAAGACGGCGTCCGGTGAGGCGTTCGGCGAGTCTCGCGTAATCGTCGGTAAGGTCGGTGAGCAGGAACTCGGAGGTTCCGCCGGTGCTGAGTCGCCCTGTTATCTCCGGATGCCGCTCCAGGTAGTCGATCATGCGGCCGGGCATCAGTTCCTCCGGCGAGATGACCTTGACTCCCGGCGCGAGTTTCTGGGCTTGTTCTTTGAGGAAGATGTAGTGGGTGCAGCCGAGCACGAGCGTATCGATGCCCTGTTCCAGCAACGGCTCGAGGTACTCGGCGAGGATCGGCTCCGCCCACTTTAGGCCGTCGTTCTCGACGAGGGGGACGAGCAGCGGCGACGGCTGCTGGAAGACTTCGGGCTCCTCTTGAACGCGGTGGATCTCCCGGGGCCAGGCGCCCGATTCGACCGCGCCCGTCGTCGCGAGAACGCCGATCTTGCGGCCGGTGGCCGCGGCCACCTCGGCGGCGGGGATGAGAACGCCTAGGACCCTACGGTCGGGATAACGGGTCGGGAGGAACTCCTGCTGGATCCTCCGGAGGGCCTCCGCCGAGGCGGTGTTGCAGGCGAGGATGACGAGAACGCAGTCCTGGGCAAGGAGATAATCGACGGACTCGCGGGTGAAGCGGTAGATGCTCTCCTGGGACCGGTTTCCGTAGGGCACGCGCTCGGTGTCGCCGAGATAGATGTAGTCGTACTGGGGCAGCGCGTCGATCATGCGAAGCCCGACCCCCAGTCCTCCCAGCCCCGAATCGAAAATCCCGATCTTCATATCGCGTCATCATGATGGCTCTTCTCGGGACCGCTCATCGACAAATGCGTCTCCCGATAATCCGCGCTAGAGGCTGGATACCCCCCGGTGGTATATGCTATAATCCGAGCCGGTGGTCAGTCAGAGACGATGGCTTCGTTCCAATAAGGGTGGTTCCCTCGCGGAGCCGGTCGCCTCGACGAGTGGGATCTGGGCTAGAGCCGGATGGGAACGGGCGCGATGACGTCGCCAATCGTCGCCGCTCTGGTCGCAACCGGCATCGCAGTGGCGGGCGCCGCGATTGGAATGGACTTGGCCGGAGCGTTCCGAACGAGGCTTCAGATGCTGGTGCACGTCGCGACCGGCGCGCTCCTCGCGATCACCGCCTTCGATATCCTTCCCGAAGCCAAGGCTGCTCTGACCTGGCCGGTGTTCCTGGCTTGCGCACTTGCCGGATACGGGCTCCTCTGGGCGGTCGGGAAGTTCGTCTTCTACGTCTGTCCCTCGTGCGCGATCACCCACATCGATGAAGCCTCCTCGATGGCCAGAAGGGGAAGCCTCATTCTGCTCGCGACCGCACTTGGGACGCATTGCCTGCTCGACGGGCTCGCGATCTCAGCGGGAAGCGACTTGCCGGTGCGGGCCGGGATGGGCGCTCTGATCGCGGTCGCAATCCACAAGCTTCCCGAGGGCCTCGCCCTCGGCTTGCTCCTGACGAGTGCCGGGTATCGGCGGCGTTCGGCGGTTGCGATTGCATCGATGATCGAGGGAGTTACCGTGATCGGGGCGATTGCCGCGGCCTTGTTCTCTCCGTCGCCAGGTCCCGCGCCGGTCGGGGCAATCCTCGCCCTCGTGGGTGGCGGCTTTGTCTACCTGGTCACCAACGCCTTTGGGGGAGCCTTGGAGCACCCGGCCGAACTGCCCCGCGTGAGAACCATCACGGCAGAAGCCCTCAGTTTCGCGGTGACCGGCGTCCTGTTTCTCCTCATTGGACGGGTTTGATCTAGGGAAGTCAGCCCAGTTGCCCTAATGGCGCTAGTGTTCAGCGAATCCCACCACGGGACACATGGGACCGGAGATGTGTGCTAATCCAGTGAGCGTCCACTTTTGTGAAAGGGCCGACGGGATACGTAGAACTGAGGTTGCCAGGCGGAGGTTTGCCTTTACTACGTCAGTCCATTGTGCGGCGACCAGCGTGACTAAGTTCAAACAGGGTGTGGTGGGGGCGCTCAGGAGATGAATGGGATGAGTGTTTGGGCTTTCAGAAGATTTGCGAGGGGAAAGACGTTACTGTGAGGTCCATAGTCGAAGTCGCTGCGTCCGTCTTGTGGACAGCATGGCTGATACCGGGTTGGCATTCGTGTCCTGGAACAGGCAACGTCCGGAGTTGGGCCGTAAACGAGTTGACTGATCGGGTTAGGGTGACCTTCGTTAACGGTGCCTCTCGAGAATACAGATTGCGGGAGTTTGAGTTCGAGGCTGGTGACGATTTCTTTGAGTCACTTCTTACCTTGGGCGACCATCGGCTTCTTGTGACTCATACGCAGGGAATGTTCGTCGTCAATAGCCGGGGTAGAGTTGTGAGGTCGCTTATTCGTCAGGCGCCGAAACAGGCGATCGTCAGAAACGGCAAGATCGGATGGGTTCACAACCTTCCCGGACCGTTCGAGGAGGGGCCCGGGAATCGATTAGTGGCAAAAGCGTGGAACACTCGGACCATAGCGGCGACTTATCAAGACCAGCCGAGCAAATACCTTACGATCATATCGGCCGATCTTCGCCGACTTGTAGCTGTCTACTTCGCTGATTCTAGAATTGTCAGGGTTGCCCCCATTGGCAAAGCTGGATGGAGCATTGAGCTGCTACGAGGCATCCGGAGCGAATTTCTTGCCATTGACAACAATGGACACGTGCGCTTTCGAAATCCGAAGTTCGAGGTCCTCGGGCTGCGCCCGAGCGGGGGCTGAAAGCCCCCGGCACGGGGTTCGTCGTCTGTTGGCGAGCAACAGCCAGCTTGTCTTGCGATCCTGGATGCGCAAACCGGATTCGCAAAGCCGTGCCAGAATCGGGGTTGGCCGATGTTAGTTCTTGCCGCCGTGATTCAAGCCTCTCTCTTCTCCCTTCAATCCGCATCGTCTGACTCCTACTCGATCTCATGGGATGGACGGACCGTCTTCACCGCCCATGGCCCGGCGCCGACCGACAAGGTCACGGTCGAGCCGGCCCAGGCTTTGTACCTTGGCTATCCGCACGGCCCGAATACCGCCGATTTC
>DATJYD010000788.1:0-5201 GCA_035499755.1 Fimbriimonadaceae bacterium | reverse complement strand
GACGTCCGCTTGGGCTCACCCGCGCGTGATTCGACGGCGACGTCGACCGCCGCCTTCGCAGGCGACTGGGAGCCGTTCACGGCCCGGTAGCCAACCCAGACCATGAAGTTGTCGCCCTCGGTCGGCCAGTCGAAAGCCTTGCGCCAGTTCTTCACATCGGGCATCGGGGTCGCCCAGTAGGTGAACTCGTAGCGCACCCCGCCGTCCTTCGCGGCGACGTGGATGATCGGCATCCAGCCCTCTTCCAGCGATTTCTCGTCGCTGTGGGCGAGGGGCGCCAAGCGGGTTCCGTAACGAACGCGGATCTTGACGTCCTTACCGGAGAGCAGGATGGCGGCGTCGGGCGTCACCCTTGCTCCATCGTCGTAGTCCTTCAGCCCGACGACATTCCAGTCGTTGACGAAGTAGTTGAACTTAAGCGCGTCGGACGCTTGGTCCGGCAAAGCGCTCACGGCCGTGGCGAGGCCGAGAACTGCCGCAATCCCCATCATGTTCTTCGCTGCATGCGCGAATGCGCACACCTCGGCCTGATTCTAGCCGGTTGGCTCACGGAGAGGAAGTCACGTTTTCTTCGTGGGTGGAACGGAACCGACACCGGACAACAAGCGCCAAGCCCTGCCGCTCCGATCGGCGGCCGCCAACTTTGGATGGCCGCCCATTCGAGAAGCAGACCGGCGATCTACACTCGAGGAAACAGCCAAGTCAGATCGTCGTTGTTCCAGTCGAACACAAAGGAGAGCGCGAACGCCGCCGTCCAACCGTAGGCATGCGCGCCAAGGCCCTTGCCGTCGCGTGAGTCGTAATACTCGTAAAGCGAATCCGTGTTCTGGTTCAGCCAGCCGAGCAGGTTTCCTCTCATTCGCTGGGCGAGGTCGCCGAAGCCGTAGTCCCGCAGCCCCTTGAAGGCGAAGAAGGAGATGTTGACCCAGGCGGGGCCACGCCAATACGCGCTCGACCGGTATTCGGGGTTGTCGAAGGAGACGCTCGGCATTCCCGGATAGAAACGGCCCGGGTCCTCCGCCAGCTTGGCGAGCCGAGCGGCGCGGTCACGCGGGGCGATGTGGACGAACAGCGGCATGAAGCCGGCGGGAGAGAGCGCAGGTCCGTTCGCATGAGTGATCCGATCGCGGTCGACATAGGCGCCGATGCGGTCGTCCCAGAGCCGGGCGTTGATCTGGTTGGCGAGCTCCGCCGCCTTGCCGTCCCACTTGTCGACATCTTCCTTCTTGCCCAGCCGCTTCGCGATGTAGGCGAGCGCCCGGTAATGGGAGACCATGTAGCAGTTGAGGTCGACCGCCCAGAGGCGCTTGTCGTCGTTCTTCGGATCGAGGTAGCCGCCGTCCCAGCGGACGGAGTTGTCCCACCCGGCGTCCATCCCGGCGTGAGCGCCACCGTAGAAAAAGAGCCCGTCGGTCGCGCCGCCCCGGTGCTGCTCGAAGAACTCGCCAACCCGGATGAGCTTGGGATAGATGTCCTTGAGAAAGGCATCGTCGTGCGAGCGATGATCGACGACCGCGATCGCCCAGCCCACGACGGGCGGCTTCGTGAAGTCGGTGACGATCTGCCCATCCTCGAAGATGACGTCGGGCAAAGCGCCGGTCGGAAGCTGCTTGTCGAAGAGAATCCGGATCTGGTCGCGGGCCAGCTTGGGATCCCACAGGGCGAGGGCTTCCGCGTGGAACGCCGAGTCCCAGTTCCAGACGCCCCGGTATGTGCCGACGGCGGGCATGATGCCCCGGTACGGCGCCCACGCCTTCCCTTCGATCAGATTGCCGAGGAGGGTGGCTTGGGCTCGCCCGACGAGGTTCGCGTCCTCGGGCGAGAGCCTTGGCGTCATTCGGCTCAGCCAAGTCTTGGCGAGCTTGGCGGATTCAGCCGACGGTCCTGCTCCGGATGGAGCGTCGGCTTGATAGGTCGAGGGCCTGGAGGAAACTCCGGAGAGGCCGAGCGCGAGATGAGCGACCAGCATCGAGACCATCGATGAGGCAGATTACCCGCGCCTAAGAGCCCCGGGGTCTGAGGCTGAGTCTGGACGAGGCTCGCGCGGCTCGGGACCCCAGGGCATTGCGAGCAGGAGAGCCCCGGGGTCTGAGGCCGAGCCTGGACGAGGCTCGCGCGGCTCGGGACCCCAGGGCATAGCTTGCTAGTGGCAGTCCCAGTCCCAGCCGCCCCGCTTGTTGCGGTGCTCGGCGGGAACCGTGACGGTCACGTTCTCGTTGGCGGTCTGCCCGTTCTTATCGGATGCGCTCACGGTGATCGTGTACACGCGTCCCTTTCGGCGATCGCGCTTGTCCGCGCGAACTTTGACGTGGTGGGCGTCGACCACTTTCGCGTCGTCCCGGTCGTGAAGGTCGCTCGACGTCACGGAGAGGACGGCCGCGGGGTTCGGGTCGGAACCGTCCTTCAGCGAGTAGCTGACGGTGACGGTCACCCAGTGGCGATCGCTGCATTTGACCACGTTCGGATCGGCGGAAAGCCCGTTGATGCTGAGGGGAGCGGCGGCGAGGATCGTCACCTGGGTCGTGCTCGGCTGCGAGGCCATGCCGTGGTTGTCGGTCACCACGAGGGTGAACGTGTAAGACCCGGCAGCGAGGCTCAGGTTCGCGACAGCATCGGAACCGACGACGTTGCCGTTCTGATCGGTCCAAAGATAGGTGAGGGTGTCGTTGGGATCGGGATCGTAGGAGTTGCTACCGTTCAGAACGACCGGCATGGTCGCGCCGTTGGCTTGGATGGTCTGATTCGGGCCGGCATCTGCGACCGGCGGATTGTCCACGACCTTCACCGGCGCCCACATGACAGCGACCGCGCCGTAGAGGCCGAAGTTGGTGTAGCCGACGATGTTGCCGTTCGCGTCGATCCCGGTCGCCACTGAGTTCGTGAAGCCGGAGCTCGAGTTCGCGTCGAGGTCGACGAAGCTCTCCGCGCTGCCGTTCCAGAGAGCGGCGTGCTGACCGCCTCCGGCGGTGGTCACATACCCGACCTGGAATCCGTTGCCGCAGGCGTAGGCGCGAGCCCCGGTCGCGCCGTCCGGCGTCAGATCGACGACGCTCGCGGCGTTACCGAACCAGAGGAGGGCATGCATCATCGCCGAACTGTCGACGCCGTACCCGACTTGCTGGGAGCCGTCGGTTCCGGTTGCGGCGGAGGCGGTGAATCCGCTCGCCGGGTGAAGGTCGAGCGCGGAAGCCGCGCTGCCTGTCCAGAGGAAGGCGTGGCTCCGCTGGCTGAAGAAGGGATGCATGGCGTCGTTGAAGACCATCCATCCGACCTCCTGATTGCCGCCGCAGCCGGCGGCGACGCCGTGGGTAGCGCCGGGAAGTCCGGGCCAAAGATCGACCGCGCTCGCCGCCGAGCCCATCCAGAGGAACGGGTGGTAGCTGAAGAACGGCATGCTGGAGGTGGTCATCTCCGCGTAGCCGACCTGCATCCCCTGGCCCACGCCATAGAGGGCGGAGATGGTTCCGGTCGCGATCGCGGGGTGAAGATCGAGGAAGGCGCTGGAACCTCCGGTCCAGAGCGCGGCATGGTCGTTGTTGCCGGTCGCGGGCGAATTGACGGCGCCGCCGACCTGGTTGCCGAAAATGCCATTGGCGTAGGAGTCGTTCGCTCCCGCCGGATTGAGGGAGACCGCGGGGCCGGAGAGATCGGGCCAGTACATGGCCATCTCCCCGCTGTTGGTGTAATAGGTGCCTGCGCCTTGGCCTTGGGAGACTCCGTTGGCGAGGTTCTGGATTGTGTCAGGACTCTGAAGGACGAATGCTTGGTACTGCTGCGCGGCAGAGACCGCGCTCAGCAGCATGGCGGCCAAGCAAGTGGGTCCAAGTCGAAATCGCATGCATCCTCCCATGTGCGGACAAACGTCGCACAACCTGGTTTCCCTGCTTGTGGGAAGCCCAGATCATTGCTTTTGCCGGGTGGCGCACCGATTTCGCCAAACCTGGCGATCCTGCGTGCAGGTGAAAAGACATGGCCGGGCATGGGCGCGGGCTCTTGCGATGCGGAGGGGTCGGCGAACCCGCATGGTCGATAAGCGGCGCCGCCCGCCCCTGGGCTCTGACGGCGTTAGGCAACCCCGACCCAACCGCCGTCTTTCCAGGTTGCGATCGGTGACCGAGAGCGGGGGCCGAGCGTTTGACGCTCTTACTACTATCGAAGGCAACCCGATGCAAAGCAAAGTTGGCCCAGGGGTCGCCCCGGGGTCTGAGCCTTGTGGGGGTGAGACAGGCCCGCGCGGCTTGGGACCCCAGGGCATGGCCGGGCGGGTGGCGGCGCCGGGGTAGGCTGACTTTTGTCATGGACATCACGCTGGATGTCAACGGCGTCAAACGGCGCGTCGACGCACCGCCGGAGACGAGCCTGCTCGAAGTGCTGCGGGACGACCTCGGTCTGACCGGGACCAAATATGGGTGCGGCGAATCCCAGTGCGGCGCCTGCACGGTTCTCGTCGACGGGGAATCCGTGCACTCGTGCGTGACCCAGCTTTCCGAAGTCGCGGGCAAGCCGATTCTGACGATCGAGGGGATCACGAAAGACGGGAAGCTCCACCCACTCCAGCAAGCCTTCCTGGACGAAGGCGCGATGCAATGCGGCTACTGCGTGACCGGCATGATCATGGCCGCTTACTCGCTACTCAAGGCCAAGCCTCATCCCTCCGAAGCCGAGATCGCCGAGCACATGAATGGAAATGTGTGCCGCTGCGGCGGTTACCCGCGCATGGTCGCGGCGATAAAGCGAGCCTCGGGGATGATCGATGATCGCCTCAACGCCCCCACGGCTTAACACCTACGCCTCTACCCCCTGCGAGCGACCCCAAATGCCCACCCGATCCAAACCCAGTCCATTCGAGCTTTCCCGCCGTCAGCTCCTGAAGGCGCTCGGCGGAGGCATTCTCGTTCTCGCCGCCGAACCGGACGCCTGGGCGGCGGCCTGGGCGCAACGCCGGGGCATGCCCGCGATTCCCCAGGAGATCAGCGCCTGGGTCCACATCGGCCAGGATGGGAAGATCACCGTCTTCACCGGCAAGGTCGAGGTCGGCCAGAACGCCCGAACCTCCGTCACCCAAGCGGCCGCCGAGGAACTCCGCGTCGCGCCGGCCGACATCAGGGTGGTGATGGGCGACACCGATCTCGTGCCCTTCGACATGGGCACGTTCGGCAGCATGACCACGCCGCGCATGATCCCCCAGGTCCGACGCGCCG
>DATJYD010000787.1:0-3161 GCA_035499755.1 Fimbriimonadaceae bacterium | reverse complement strand
AAGCGGACGCAAGCGCCCATTCCGGGCCGGCCATCGAGCGCCAGGGCCCTCTGCGCATGACCGACATCTCCAAGGCCTCGGCCCCGCTCGACCGGGCCTGCCGAAGCATGGCGCGGCCGTGAGCGCGGGACAGAAGAATCGCCTCGCAGATCAGAAAGATGAAGAAGTAAACGACCGAAGCCCGGAACGTATCGTAACAGCCGACCAACCCGAACAGAGCGATCGACGGGACCGCCTGGAACAGCATCGTCTGGTCGCGCCAGACCGTGAAGCTCCCCAGGACCAGCATCCAAGAAAGGACGCCCGGCCATAGCAGCAACCCGGTATAGATCGGATCGGGCACGAGGCTGTTCAGGGTCGCGATGCCGACGATCGCGGTGAGCGCGGCGACCGTGTAGGCGGTTGTGTCGGCGAGGATGAACTTGGAGTCGCCGGCGAGCCAGACGACGACGGAGCTGACCCCCGTGCCGACAAGCACGATCCACATAAAGAACGTGGCGTTCTTGTCGCTTGCGAGGCTGGCCGCCGCCGCATAGACGGCGAGCGACGAGCTGACTCCGCTTAGAAGCAGGTCGAGAGGTCCCAATCCGAGCGATCGGGCGCCCGACGGCCTGGTCCTGGGCGACCGGGACCGGATCACTTCGGCGACCCCTGCCTCGGTTCGCCGGACTCCGGGTATCCGGGCATCCGGATCGGCATCGTCCCCGCGCCCCGGAGGTCTTCCAAGTACTCGGGAGCGTCCGCCGACTCGAAGTTGATCCGGTTCTTGAAGACGGCGAAGGAACGTCCGTCGTAGACGAGCGGCACGACCCGAATGCCGGAGCGCGCCGCCGTCACGATCGCGGAAGGCATGCTCGGGTCGGCGACGGCATGAAGGGCGAAGATCGTGCTGCCCGGCACGAGGTCGCGCACGGCCTTCTTGATCTCCGATCCCAGCGATTCCTCGGAATCGGCCGATACCGTGGCGAGGATCTCGTAGATCGCCTGCAGACGGTCTCCGTATCCGTTGTCGCCGGTCTGTAGCGCGGGCAGGTCGACCCGGGAACCCATGCGGAGGAACTGCTCGGCCAGATACGCCACGTGCCCACACATCAGCTCCAGGCTCGTTTCGAGCCCATCTCCGATCTCGGTGCCGGCCGTGCGCTGGATCATGAAAGCGACCGAAGCGTAGGACCCCGCTTCGAACTCCTTGACGAGGAGGTGGCCGGCCCTCGCGCTGCTGCGCCAATGGACGTGCCGGAGCGAATCGCCGTGCTGATACTCGCGCACGCCTCTCGGTTCCAGGCCCGCGCCCCGCGACTGCCCGCTTTCCGCTTCGCTGATTCCCCAGCCGGAGGCCATCGGCAGCTCCACCGAAACCGGAATCGGGACGGGCAGAACGGTTAGCTCGGCGACGTTGGTCTTGTATTCTCGGTCCATTGTGACGAGGCCGAGCGCGTCGGTGCCGACCGCGAGCAGACCGCTCCACTTGTAGCGGCCCCGCTTGAGGGGACGGAAGGAGTAGCGCGTGCGAATGGCGACGTCGTAAGCCGGCGCGACGGGAAGGCTCGGCGAGCGGCTGACGTGAACGAGCCGGGGCGGCAGATTGTCCCAGATCGTGATCAAAGGCCGGCGGACGCGGTGTTCGCTCCAGACGGTGATCTCGACGGTGACGAGATCGCCGATCGACACCGTGTCCGGGGCGAGCCGCTCGAACCGCAATCCGCGAACCGAAAGCCAGGCCTGGAGACGGCAGGCGCCGATCGTGCAGAGCAGCGCGGTGCCCATGTAGAACAGGTTGGGTGAGTTGAGCATGATCGCGACCACGGCGAGGAATGTCGCCGAGGTCGTCAGCCCGATGTTCGCCATCCGTCTCATCGTTTATTATCCGACCGGCACGGGCACCGGTACCTGTTCAAGAATCCTCTCGATCACGTGCTCGGCCGCCCCTCCCTTGGCTCGAACGTCGCTCCGCGCGAGGACACGGTGGCCCAGCACGGCCGCGCCGATCGCCTTGACGTCGTCGGGACGCACGAACTCGCTCCCCTCCATCGCGGCATGGGCCTGCGCGGCCCGCATGAGATAGAGGGAGCCTCGCGGGGAGGATCCCATGATGAGCTGCGGGCTCTCGCGGGTCGCGCGAATCACTTCGACGATGTACTCTCTGACGCTCTCGTGAACGAAGACGTCTCGAACCCCGGTTTGGAGCTGCACGAGATCCTCGATCTCGATGACCGACTTGACGAGCTCCAGCGGATGCGAGACCTGCTGCCGGGAGAGGATCGAGGCTTCACTGTCCCGGTCCGGATAGCCCAAGGTGAGGCGCATGAAGAAGCGGTCGAGCTGGGCCTCGGGAAGCGGGTAGGTCCCGGTCATCTCGATCGAGTTCTGAGTCGCCAGCACGAAGAAGGGCTTGGGGAGGGTCCTCGACTCGCCGTCGCTCGTCACCTGCCGTTCCTCCATCGCCTCCAGGAGGGCGGACTGAGTCTTCGGAGTGGCGCGGTTGATCTCGTCGACGAGGACGATGTTGGCGAAGATCGGACCGGCTCGGAATTCGAACTCCGCGGTTTTCTGGTTGAAGATCGACGAGCCGGTGATATCGGAGGGGAGCAGATCGGGCGTGAACTGGACGCGGCCGAACTTGCCGCCGACGCTGCGCGCAAGGGCCTTCGCCAACGTCGTTTTTCCCACGCCGGGAATATCCTCGATCAAGAGGTGCCCGTTGCAGAGCAGGCAGAGCACGGCCTTTTCGATGATCTCGCGCTTGCCGATGATCACCCGTTCGACTTCCTCGGTGAGAGATCGAGAGGTTTCAGAGATTTCTTTGACTGTCATGCCGGTTTTGGGGAGGCTGAGTCCAAGGATGGTAGATCGCAGACTGTACCCACAAGCCCTTGAGCGCCGCTTTAACGCGGATTATCCGCTGACGATAAGTTTCCTACAAGCGGTCTGAAGTTGGCCAATGAATGTAGACTTTCGGGGCGATGGGCCCTTGCGTGATCGGAGTCGACCTCGGCGGAACGAATGTGCGTGCATGCGCATACTACGAGGACGGATCTCCGGCCGGGGAACGCGTGAGCAACCCCTCCAACGGGCAGGACGGTACGCAGGCGATTCTTCGTTCGATCATCGAGACGGTGCGGGCTGCCTCGGACTCCTCGGAAACGAAGCCGGCAGCGGTG
>DATJYD010000786.1:0-7827 GCA_035499755.1 Fimbriimonadaceae bacterium | reverse complement strand
ATGGTAGTTGTGCGAGCCGTACGCCTCGGTCATCTCGATGGCTTGCTCGTCGGTCAGTTGGGATACTTGCTGGTGTACGTTCTTCATTTCTTGTCTTTCTTCTTGGTTTCCCGGCTGGGCGGGTAGTCGGGGGAGACTTTCGTTGCCAGAGCAAGCTCGGCCTCCTGAATCTGGGCGTCGAGGGCGACGGGAGCCGGACCGCCGTAGCTTTGGCGGCCGGCGATGCTACGTTCGACTGTAGCTTCTCGCACAGCACGCTGTGCGGCTACGTCGTCAACTTTGAGGTCGGGCAAAGAGACGCCTTGCTCTTCACACGTCCTTACAAGTTTGCCGGTTGTTTCATGCGCTGATCGGAACGGAACTCCCTCCTTCACGAGCGCCTCGGCAACGCCGGTCGCCGTCGCGAAGCCCTCGCCTGCGACCGCGGCCATACGTTCCGTGTTGAAGACCGCGGTGGCCAACATCTCATTGCAAAGTTCAAGGCTGTCATTGCACAACATGAAGGAATCGAACAGAGGCGGCTTATCCTCTTGCTGGTCGCGGTTATATCCGAGGGGAAGGGCCTTCATCATCGACATGAACGCGGTCCAGTGACCAATGACCCGCGCCGATCGGCCCCGGATCAGCTCTGCCATGTCCGGGTTCCGCTTCTGCGGCATGATGCTGCTGCCGGTCGTAAGGGCTTCATCGAGCTTGACGAAGCCGTACATCGGTCCTGACCAGAGCACCAGTTCCTGACTGAGGCGCGATAGATGCTGCATCAGCGTCGCGCAGACATGGAGAGCGTCGCCGACGAAGTCGCGGTCGCTGGTCGCGTCGAGCGCGTTCGGAGAGGGAGCTTCGAACGCGAGTTCGCGGGCCGTGAAGTGGCGATCGATGGGAAGGGAAGTACCGGCGAGTGCCGCTGAACCCAGAGGAGACAGGTTGAGACTCCTCTCGAGGTTCGCCACCCTCTCCACGTCTCGTTGCAGCATCCAGAAGTAAGCGAACAGGTGGAACCCGAGAGTGACCGGCTGCGCCGACTGCATGTGGGTAAAGCCGGGCATGGGATCGGCCTTATGCCGCTTGCCGAGGGATAGGAGGGTTCTCTGCGCCTTGCGTATGCGCTTCCCGAGGAAGTCGCACTGCAGCCTGAGCCAGACCTTGGTCGTCGTCGCCACGAGGTCGTTCCGGCTGCGCCCCGTGTGCAGCTTGGCGGCGACCGATCCGGCCTCTTTTGCGAGCAGGACCTCGATTGCGGCGTGGATGTCCTCCGAGTCGGGAGCCAGCCGCGAGAACACGTCTGCCCAGGTACCGCCATTCGTCTTATGATCGGCAAGGATGCTCTCCAGAACCTGGTTCAAGCCATCTTCAAGCTGCTTCGCCTCCTCTTTGGAAACGATGCCTGTCTCGCCTAGCATCTTGACGTGGGCTGTCGACACATCCAACTCGGCCGCCCAAAGCTCGACGTCCGAGTCGATCGACTGACCGAAGCTCCACGCCAACTCATCCATCCCTTTGATGAAGGCGCCGCCCCAGAGCTTTTGCTTCATCGCTCCTCCGAGGCACTGCTTTCCAGGCAGTGTGTGCTTCCGGCTTCTAGCCGGAAGTCCAGGGGCAGGATGCCCCTGGCACTCATCGCCTGGAAGGCGATGCCACGAATCATAGGCCCTTCCCTAGCTTGGCGTAGAGGAGGCTGGAAAGGCCGTGGGCGCGGACCATGCCGCCCATGTCTTTCTGCTCGAAGGTCACGGCGTCGTCGAAGGAGGCGATGGCCTCGGAGTAGAGGGCCCACTCGCTCTCGCGGCCGACCACCGTGATCCCGCCTTTGAACAGCTTCAAAGTAACGGTCCCGGTCACTCGCTTCTGAATGTTGTTGGAGAAGGCGACGAGATCCTCGAAGAGCGGATCGCCCCAGAGGCCCTGGTAGGTCAGGTCGGCCCATTCCTTGTCGGCGAGTTCCTTGAAGCGCCGCTCGCGGGGGGCGCAGACGAGGGCTTCCAGTTCCTTGTGAGCGCGAATCAACAGAACCGCGCCAGGGCACTCGTAGTTCTCGCGGACCTTCATGCCGATCATCCGGTCCTCCATGATGTCGATCCGGCCGACGCCGTGCTTGCCGGCCAGGACGTTTGCCGCCTGGACTACGTCCAGCGTCGAGCGGTATTGGGTATTGGGTATTGGGTGTTGAGATGGCGCGGCGAGGGCGACCGGAACACCCTTATCAAACCCGATCGTGACGTATTCAGGTTCGTTGGGCGCGTCGGCAAGGGAAGCCGTCCACTTGAATATCTCCTCCGGAGGCTCGAAGTTCGGCTCCTCCAGCCGGCCTCCCTCGATCGATCGGCCCCAGAGGTTCTCGTCGATACTCCAAATCTTGTGCTTGGATTGGCCGATCGGCGCTCCGACCTTCTCGGCGTACTCGATCTCGGCCGTCCGCGTCCAGTTCTTCTCCCGGACCGGCGCATAGACGGGGACACCGGGTGCATGAAGCCGCAGGCCGTATTCGATGCGGAACTGGTCGTTGCCCTTGCCGGTGCAGCCGTGGACGACGGCGTCGAAAGGGCCGTCCTTAAGGGCGACTTCGGCCGCCTTCTTCGCGATGAGGGGGCGGGCGATGGCGGTCGAGAGGGGATAGCCGAAGTAATCCGCGTTGAAGGCCATCGCGACCACGCAGTTGTCGGAGGCGAACTCCTCCTTCGCATCGACGGTGGTGTGCTTGGTGCCGAGCACGGCGGCTCGCTCCTCCGCTTGCTTGATGTCGTCGGCCGGCTGTCCGACGTCGATGGTGACGGTCGAGATCTCATCGAAGCCCTCTTCTTTCAGGAGGGGAATGCAGACGGTCGTGTCGAGTCCGCCGCTATAGATTACAAGTGCTCTTTTCATGGTGGGTTAATGGGCTAAGGGGTGAACGGGTAAATGGGACAGGGCGGACAGGTTGGACAGGTCGGATGGGCGGAGGTTCGCAGGGCAAACCCTGCCGCTACCGGTCACAGCTCCCCCTGCATCAGGAGCTGCATGAGCGCCTTCTGGGCGTGCATTCGGTTTTCAGCTTCCTGGAAGACCACCGACTGGGGGCCGTCGATCACGCCGGGTGAGACTTCCTCGCCTCGGTGGGCGGGGAGGCAGTGCATGAAGATGGCGTTCGGATGGGCGAGAGCCATGAGATCCTCGTTCACCTGATACTTGGCGAAGCGGGGAAGCCGTTCGGCGGCCTCGGCTTCCTGGCCCATGCTCACCCAGGTGTCGGTTACGACGACGTCTGCGTCCTTAACCGCGACCTGAGGCAGGTAGACCTGTTCGACGCCCGGCTCCTTGTAGGCGACGTCGTCGGCCTCGTAGCCGGGAGGGGTGCACAAGATCACGTCGTGGCCCAAGCGGGCGGCGGCGACGGCGAGGCTGTTGGCGACGTTGTTCCCGTCTCCGACCCAGGCGATCTTGAGCTTCTTGCTGCCGAAGACCTCCTCGATCGTTTGCAGATCGGCGAGGGCCTGGCAGGGATGCTCCGTATCGGTGAGGGCGTTGACGACGGGTGAGGTCGAGTACTTGGCGAGCTCCTCGATGACGCTGTGCTCGTTGAGCCGCGCGACGATCAGGGTGGCCCACCGGGAAAGAACCTGGGCCGTGTCGGCGACGGACTCGCGCTTGCCCATGTCGATGTCGGCCTTGGTGAGATAGACGCAGAAGCCGCCCAGCTCATGCCAGCCGGTCTCGAAGGAGACGCGGGTGCGGAGGGACTGCTTCTCGAAGATCATCGCCATCAGTCGGTTCTCTTGCGGCACGATCGCGGCTGGATTCATGTGCCACTTGTGCTTGAGGGCCTTGGCGGTGTCGAGGATCTTCCGGATCTGCTGCTTGGACAGATCGGAGGAGGCAAGGACGTGGGTAGGTTCGGCTTTGCTGGCCGTACCAGTGAGATAAGGTGCGTCTTCGAACATTTGGGAAGCGTGCATAGATCCTCCAGTCGCGGTTCTAGGCGAAGGGCGCATCGTTGCGCTTTCTGGGCGAGAAGCGTTTCTGGGGATTTGCGGGATCTTGGGGCTCGTCTTCGACCGGGCGATCGTCCTAGGGCAAATCCCCTAGCCACGACGACGAGGACGGCGGCGCGCAATGACAGAAGCCCGTGGGGCCCCTGACGTGCCTGATGATCGAACGGCCGATCTCATTGCAGGCCAAGATTATAGCACAACTTGATTTCGGATTTGGGCCAAGCTTCGGGTCACGTGGCCGGAGCACCCGTTCACGATGGGTCGCAGTTCGGCACGATCTCCGTTGGATGCGACCTTCTGCGGTTCAGAAGGCGGCCTGTGAGGCTATTTCGACTTCGCGGTGGCCGAGGCGACGAGCAGGTCGCACCACTCGTCCAAGCCGGCGCCGGTTCTTGCCGAGGTCTCGATGATCTGCGCCTGGGGGGCGACTTCGCGGATATTGCGTAGCGCCTCCTCCCGGCGAAAGCCGGTCGCTTCTCCGAGATCGATCTTGGAGACTACCACCAGTTGCGCGGTCTTGAAGATCGTCGGGTACTTGAGCGGTTTATCCTCGCCCTCCGGCACCGAGAATAGGACGACGCGCAGATCCTCGCCGAGGTCGTGAGACGAGGGGCAGACGAGGTTGCCGACGTTCTCGATGATCAGGAGCCGCAGATCGGAGGCGCCGAGCCGGTCGACGGCGGCGCGGATCATGTTCGCTTCGAGGTGGCAGTAGCCGTCGGTGTTGACCTGGAGGACGGGGGCGCCCCTTTCCGCCATTCGCTTCGCATCGTTGTCGGTCGCGAGATCGCCGACGATGACGCCGGTCGCGACTCGCTTGGAAATGCGTTCGAGCGTACGGGCGAGGAGCTCGGTCTTGCCCGCGCCGGGGGAGGAGACGACGTTGATGACCAGGATCCCCTTCTGTTTGAACTCACGGCGCAACTCGTCGGCGAGGCCCTGGTTCTTGGCGAGGATCGCCTGACCGATATCGAGAACGCGGGTGCTGCTCATGGGACCTTCCGCAGTATACTTTTCGGGCTCCCGAGCTTACGGCAGCGCTCGGCCTTGCGCAGTCTGCTACAGAGTCGCCGGGTCGCCGCGACCGTGGCCGTTCCTCAGAATTCACGCCAGGGCGTAAACCGTCCATCTAAAAGTGAGGAGGGCCGGCGGCTCTTAGCCGTCGGCCCGGGTGTGGGTCAGCAAGGAACCGCCGCTAGGCTGCGCGACGGAATGCCTGCTTGGGCAGCGGAGCAAACTGGGCCTGGTGCGCGTACATCAGGAATTCTTCTTTGCCTTCGAGCACGCTTTGCATCCGCGCGGCGACATGGTCTTCGATCTGGCTGTCTTCGTGAGGGACCGAGAAGACCTTCTCGGCGCCGAACTCGAATGCCTTCTCCTTGAGCGCATCCAGAGCTCTCACGGTCTTTTCGTCGAACGAAACCGCCTTTGAGTAATCGAGGAGGAGGTAGAAGGGTTCGCCGTTCCAATCCGCGAACAGCTCTTCGAGGTCCTCCGCCAACGTTTTCATTTCCAGCAGATCGATGCGGCCGCCCAAGCTCGCCTCGATTACCGGCTGGTCGTCTAACACACTCACCAGGTACATCGATTGTTAGGGTCTGATCCCTACCTCCACGAAGCTGTTTTCCTTCTGTCTTGGGAGGCCGATGCCCGCATAATGCGGGGTCTCGCAATAAGCTGGCACGTGAACCAGCTAGAGGGCTTGCTGGCTGGTAAACGGGTCAACAAATGCGCGGGAGCTGCTCGCCGCTGAGGAGATCGAGGATGCGCAGGACTCCGATCCGGCCCCTCATCTCGACGCGGCCCTTCGTGCCTTCGGCGAGGCCGATCTGGACGGCGCCGTTTGAGACGTCGTACCGGCGCATGATCTCCAGGGCTTGCTCTGACCGGTCCGCGGGGACGAAGGCGACGAACCGGCCCTCGCACGCGACGTAGAGGGGATCGAGGCCGAGGATCTCGCAGACTGCCGCGACATCTTCTCGAACCGGAATCTTGTCTTCTTCGATGCGGACGGCGGCCGGGCCGTCGGCGGCGATCTCGTTCAGGACGGTCGCAAGGCCGCCCCGCGTTACGTCCCGCAAGCAATGGACCTCGATGCCGACTTCGAGCATCGCCAGCACCGGCTCGTGGACGGCGGCCGAATCGCTTTCGATCGGAGGATCGACTTCGAGTCCATCGCGGACCGTCATGACGGCGGCGCCGTGGCGGCCGACGTCGCCGCTGAGGAGAATCGCGTCGCCTTCACGAACCGAAGAGGGAAGGATCGGCAGCGGCGAGACCACCTGGCCGATGCCGGAAGCCGAGAGATAGATGCCGTCGCCTTTGCCTCGCTCGACGACCTTCGTATCCGCGGCCGCCACAAAGATGCCGGCCCGGACCGTGGCTTCCTTGACGGCCTGGGCGATCTCTGCGAGGGCCATCACCGGGAATCCCTCTTCGATCACGAAGGCGAGGGACATGGCTATTGGCTTGGCGCCGGACATGGCGAGGTCGTTCACGGTGCCGTGCACGGCGAGCGAACCGATGTTGCCGCCCGGGAAGCGCCAAGGCTGGACCACGAACGCGTCGGTCGTGAGGGCGAGACGGCCGGGCGGAATGTCGAGGGTGGCGGAATCGTGCTTGAGATTGAGCTCAGGGTTGCCGAGGATCGGCCGGAAAACATTGTCGAGGAGGCGCTGGGCGATCCGCCCAGCACCGCCGTGGGAAAGCTGCACGAAATCGGTCGGCGAAAGTGGGATGGGGCACAGGAAGCCGTTCATGCGGCCCCTCCTTCCGGAATCGACGGGGCAGCGGGCAGGCCCGCCGACGCTCCCTCGACGGGAGTAAGGGCGGATTCGCGAGAGCGGTAGCGGAAGTAGGCGGCGCAGGCGCCCTCGGTTGAGACCATCGGCGCGCCGAGCGGCGATTCGGGGGTGCAGAGCACGCCGAAGGCAGGGCAGGCGCTCGGTGCCAGCTTGCCCTGGAGGACTTCGGCGGCCCGGCATTGCTTCTCGCGCTCGTTCGCGAGAACGGGAGCGGGGAAGAGCAGGGAAGCGTCGAATTCGCGGTACCGCTCGCGAAGGGCAAGGCCGCTGGATGGGATGGTGCCGATGCCGCGCCATTCGCGATCCGCGATTTCGAATACCTCCTCGATCAGGGCCTTGGCGGGCTGGTTGCCATCCGGCTGTACCATGCGGGCATAGGGATTCTCAACTTCGAACCGGCCCTCCTCGAGTTGGCGCACGCACATGAGAACGCCTTGGAGGAGATCGGCGGGCTCGAAGCCGGTGACGACGATCGGCGTGCGGTACTTGGCGGCGAGCGGCTCATATTCGCGCACGCCCATCACCGCGCAGACATGGCCGGCGGCAAGAAAGCCCTGGACACGGTTATCGGCCGCGCCGAGAATCGCCTCGATCGCGGGCGGCACAAGGACGTGGGCGACGAGAGCCGAGAAGTTCTTCAGGCCCTTCTGTGCGGCTGTTTTGACGGAGAGGGCGTTGGCGGGAGCGGTGGTTTCGAAGCCGACCGCAAAGAACACGACCTTCCGATCCGGCTCGGCTTCCGCGATCTTGACCGCATCGAGGGGCGAATAGACGGAGCGGACGTCCGCGCCCAAGGCTTTGGCTTGGAGCAGATCGGTCTCCGATCCGGGGACGCGAAGCATGTCGCCGAACGAGCAGAGAATGCAGCCGGGAGTCTTGGCGATGTGGATCGCCTGGTCGATAAGCCTCACCGGGGTTACGCAAACCGGGCAGCCGGGACCATGAACCAACTGGATCTGCGGGGGCAGAAGCTCATCGATGCCGAACCTGACGATTGAATGGGTCTGGCCGCCGCAGATCTCCATGATCGTCCAGGGCCTTGTCGTGGCGGCCCGGAT
>DATJYD010000785.1:0-2068 GCA_035499755.1 Fimbriimonadaceae bacterium | reverse complement strand
TGACGATGCGTCCCTTCTGACTCCGGACGGCGTCGATGACCCCGTTGGGATCGGCGTCTTCGGGAACGTCGAGGAGGAAGCCATCGGGCACCGCGCGGACCCGGGCGTCATGCATCTTCATATCGTTGAGAAAGGCCTCGCTGACGCCGTCGACGATGATCTCGATGCGTCCGCCCTTGAGCAGTTCGGTCAGCTTGCCCTGCCGTTCGATGATTCCGCGGTTGATGATGGCGACGCGATCGCAGATGAGTTCGACTTCGCTAAGCTCGTGGCTCGAGATGAAGACGGTCCGCCCCTCCTCGCGGAAGCCAAGGATCAGGTCTCGGATCTCGCGGTGGGCGATCGGGTCGAGGCCGCCGGTCGGCTCGTCGAGGAAGAGGAGCTTGGGATCGTTGATGAGGCTCTGGGCGAGCCCGATCCTTTGCTGCATTCCCTTCGAATATTGGGAGATCGTCTTCGTCATGTCGCGGTGAAGGTTGACCTTTTCCAGCAGGCCCTGGAATTTGTTTCGATCACTGATGCCGAACAACGCACCGTAAAACTTGAGCAACTCCATCCCAGTCATGTGCTCGTAGTAGTAAGGCCGCTCAGGAAGGTAGCTGATCACCTTGTGAACGTCCATATCTCCGATCTCGCGGCCGAGGACGAAGCCCTCGCCGGAAGTCGGGTAGATGATGCCGAGCAGCATCTTGATCGTCGTGGTCTTGCCGGCCCCGTTGGGGCCGAGGAATCCGAAGATCTCGCCCTCCTCAACGGTTAGATCGAGATTGTCGACGACGTTGATTTTTCCAAGACTGCGGGATTTGTAGCTCTTGGTGAGCTTCTTTGTCTCTATGGCAGCGGCCAAGGGCTTTTTATTCCTCCGGTGGGGATACCGTCAGGCACGAATTATACCTACGGGTCCTGTTAACGCCGGAAACTCGGGAATGGAGCCCAAAACCGGCAAGTTTTTTTGCCATCCGCGCATAAGTTCGGCACTTTCGTGAAAGTTGCGTTGAGAACCGCAATAAATGAGGACGGCATGTCGATCCGAAGGGAAGATACTGTTCTTCACGAACCAAGAAACCAAAAACGCTCGTCGACGCAAAGCGCAGAAGCGGAAAGGCCTTGGTTGAAGTCTCGTGGGAACGTGCTTTGCTCTCCTTTCAGCGTTCCCACACTTTTTTGCCTCCTTGGACCTCAGCCCCGTAATGCCGGCCTCAACTCGCTTGGAGTCGGGTTCTGCGCCTTTCTGCGTTTTCTGCGGCTAGGGGCAAGGAGCAGCCCGGCGACCAGGAGGAACCCGAACCCCGGAGCTGCCCTGGGAAGCACTCGCCACAAATGCAGGCTAAACGTCCGCCACCATCGCTCGAAACAGCCGGTCGAGCCGGTCGGGTTGCGCCGGCGTTTCGCGCCGGAAGGGCAGGGCGCGAAGCCGTGGCAACTCCCGGTCGATGAAGGAGGTGAGAACCGGATTGCAGGGCGCTCCCTCCAACTCCGCCCCCGAGCGCTTGAGGCTCACAAGCTCACGTATCGCGCCGAGCACGTCGCCTTCATCGCTCCCTTCACAGAGGAGCGTCTCCAGGAGCCTCTCGAACTCCATGGGCACCGGACCCCGATCCTGTTCGATCCAGCGGCAGCCGAGAATCGGCCTCAGCACATACAGGTACTTCTTCGTCCGCACGGTCTCGCCTTCGAGATACCCCCGCGCGTTTCCCTCCGCCATGTGCAGGTAATGCCGAAAACAGGAGCCGCGCGAATAGTAAGTTGGCACCAGCGCGCGGATCTCCGACACGAACCCCTCATCTTGCCGATAGACGATCGGCGAGCTCAGCCACTCGAGGAGTGGCGGGTTCGACTTGTGGAAGAGCGTTAACGCCTTTCGCAGGTCCCACCCGCTTACGTCCAGGTCCCCGGGCAGCATCTGCTCGATGACGTCTCGCCCGTCGGCGATCGACAGGTACCAATCGCGCTCGTGCGCGTAGACGAAGCGCACGTCGTAGTCGCTGTCGGCCGAGGCGAAGCCCCAGGCCCGGCTCCCCGATTCGCATGCGTAGAGGATCCGGACCCGGTGCTCCGCCTCGATCGC
>DATJYD010000784.1:0-4708 GCA_035499755.1 Fimbriimonadaceae bacterium | reverse complement strand
GTCGACGGCCGGATTGTCGTTGGTCACGTCCTGGCCGGAGTGCATGACGACGAATCCGAGCAGGCTGGTCGTTCGGGGATCGATCTGCCGCCGCCAGGAAAGGGTCGCAAACTCGTTCTGCTCGCGCTGGTTGATGTCCATCCCGTCCTGCTGTTGGCTGTTGAGAACCTCGATGCCGGAGCCCAGGCCGCCGTTGGAGGCAACGGAACTCGTGCCATCGCGGTTTCGAAGGCCCAAGAAGCCGTAACCTTCGCCGGCATCGTAGAAGCTGTCTGGCAATCCGGTCCGATTCCCGATCTGCATCTGGTCGGGATTCGAGCTCAGTGTGAGAGCTAGCCGGTCCCTCGGTGAAGCCTGATAGGTGAATTTGCCAAAAGCGTTCTGATCGGAGCCGGTGTTGTGGGCACTTTGATCGAAGGGCTGCTGGGGCTCGTCGGCGAGGCCGGTGCGGTTCGCCTCGAAGTCGAGCGCGTATCCGAAGTTCTTTCCGAGAGGCCCGACGGCAGTGAGGTCTCCGTTCGCGGTGTTGAACGTGCCGTAATCGGTCGTGATGTCGGTCTCGGCTTTCTTCGCGCGGGGCAGGGTCGCGATATCGAGGATCGCGGCGGTTTGCCCACCGTATTCGGGAGCGAAACCCCCGAGCAGGATATCGATGGACTCGATGGTGGCCGGGACGACGATCGCGCCTTGGCGTCCACTCAACGTATCGGGAAGGGGCACGCCGTCGACGACATAAGAGATCTCGGTATGCTCTCCCCGAATGTGAAGCTGCCCGGCCGAATCCTCGGCCACGCCGGCCGTCGTCTTCGCCACGTTCTTGACGTCTTCGCCAATCTGGCCGCCGAATTTGCTGATCTCTTCTTTGTTGCGCTTCGTGCCGCTCGACGTCTCGCTGACCGGGCGAGCGAGGCGCGTCGCGGTGACCGTGATGTAGATATCCTTCACCGGCGGCTTCGTCTGCTGCTGGAGGGTAAGGGTTTGCCCGAGGCGCACGACGACGGTCTTCTGCGACGAGGGTGACGAACACCAGCGATCGACGTCGAGGGCGCATCCCGAGGGTATTTCCAGCGCCGGAACGAGTCCGCCGGGGTTGCGAACCACGACGCACGCGTCTTTGACCGCTTGGCCCTTTTGATCCACGACCACGAACCGAATGCTCGCCCCCGAAGCGGATGCGCATGCCGCGGCAAGAGCGATAAGACAGAGCGAAATCTTGTGCATGCTGTTAATCCACCTTGAACTCAACGTGCAGCCTCACGATGCTCGGGATCGGGCTGCCGTCCGCGGTTGCCGGCTTGAACCTCCACTTCCTGGCGGCATCGAGCGCGATCTGATCCAGTTCGTCGATGCCACACGAAGTGTCGATCTTGACCGACGCCGGATCGCCATCGGCCCCGACGGAGATCTCGACGACGCAGGTCTTGTCGAGGGCATCGGCCCGGAGGTCGTCGGGAACCTGTGGCTGGGGCTGATAGACCGCCTCTGCTGTCACGATCACGGGCACATGGGGCTGAACGGGAGCGGGTTTGACATCCGGCTTCGTCGCGGGTTTGACGGCAGGCGTCGTCGCCGGCGTGGCTACCGGTTCGGTAGCCGGTTTGGTCGTGCCGGGATTCGTGGCGAGGCCAGTTGGGCCGGTCCCTTTCGGGACAACGCCGGGAGTGCCGGTTCCGTTGGGATTGATCGTGGGGCCGTTGTCGCCCTGGCCGGTTGGGGCGGCGTTGCTTGCGACGACAGGAGGATGGGGCGCGTTGCTGCGAGCCTGCGCGCGGCTCGCATGGCTCGATCCCCTGGCTCTAGCAAGCTGCTTCTTTTGCTCGACCTTCTTCTCGACCGGCTTCTCCGTATCTGGAGGTGGAGGGGGGATCACCGTCACCGTGTTGGTAACGAATTCCCGCCTGATCTTGTCGAAGGCGCCGTACTTTGCCAGAATCGGAACCGCGATCACGTGTACGGCCACCGAAATCAGGAGAATCCTCGCCAGGAGCTTGTTTCCCTTTCTTCTGCGTCTGCTCATTTTCGGCCTCTGATGGAGGTGATGGAGGTGAGCCACGGTAGCGCCGCTCCGCATGGCAGCGATGTCCCACGCGCCGTCTTCACCCTTGTCCTCCGCCCGTCCTAACCCCTGTTCTCACCTTCATGCCTTCTCCGTGGCGAATGTAAATCGGGTGATGCCGGCCTTGCCGGCTTCGGATATTGCGTTGATGACATAGCCGTAATTGGTAGAGCGATCGGCGTTAATGATCACGAGGTTGTCAGAAGTCGCGCCGATTCTCTTGAGTCCGTCCGCGAGCTGACCGAGGGTTGTCCGGGTCGTGTTGAGAAAGACCTCGCCAGACGAAGTGATGGTGATCGTGATGTTCTGGGAAGAGTGCTGCTGGGTGTTGCTGGCTTTCGGCAAATTCACGGGAAGGCCGGCTTGGACAACCATCGCGAGGGACGCGACCATGAAAAAGAAGAGGAGGAACATCATGACGTCGATCATCGGAATCACGATGATCTCGGGCGACTCGACCTCCCTGCGACGCCCGATCTTGACGCGTCTGCGCATCGCGGCCATCGGCTACTTCACCCGGTCGGTCAGGAAGTTGACCAACTCCGCGCCATAGAACTCGATGTCCTCGACGATCTTCTTCGACTGGTTCGCGAAATAGTTGTAGAAGATGAAGCCGAGAACGGCGATGGAGATCCCGGTCGCGGTCGAGATCAGGGCCTCGGAAATGCCGCCGAGGATCTGGGTCGGATTGGAAAGCCCGACCTGAGATGCGGCCCGGAACGACTGGATCATGCCCGCGATCGTCCCCAGGAGGCCGAGCAGCGGCGAGATGTTGACGATCGTCTTGATGATGGGCAAGTTGGCGTCGAGGGTCGGGAGCTCGTTAGAAGCCTCCTGCTCCATCGCCATCTCGATCGCGTCGGAGGAACGGTCGGCGTTTCTCAAACCCCTCGACATCACCCTTCCGAGCGCGCCGCCGTGCTTGTCGCAGTAGCTGACGGCTTCGCCAGGATTCGCCGAGTAGTTGGCCCTGACGTAGTCGAGGAGGTCGTCCCCATCGCCGTTCGCCCGTCGGAGCATGATAAACCTTTCGATCGCCAGTGCGATAAGGATGATCGAGCACAGGATGAGCGGATACATCATCACCCCGCCGCCATGGATGAACTGAAGAACTGTATTCATGATTCGCGATGATAGGGATACCCCCTATCCCTATTTTCCTCGATCCACTATACTCTACTCCTGTAGTGCTCGCGATGCGAGGAGTTCTCGAAGAAGAAGACCGCCCATGGCTGGCAGGTGGGCGGCCTGGCGAACACGTTTGAAGTGGGCCGCTATTGCGTGGAAGGCCGTCCCTTACTGCACAACCATGAGGTCGTGGCCGTGGCCAGTCGAGTCCCGGACAACCTTCTCGGAGGAGGGTTCGAAGTCCCACGCCGCGATGGGTTGTACGATGGCCTTACCGGCGAGGAGGTCCCGGACCTCCGCCGGGGAGAGGACACGGTCGTAAAGCCGCACGGCAGCGATGCGGCCATGGAATCGCCGGGCGCCCGCAGTCCAACCCCCGAGCGTGAAGTTGCTTAGGTCGGCAGGCAGGCCGCCGGAGATCTCGAACTCGGTGTCCTTCACCCCGTTGACGTAGATTGCGGCGAGCCCCGCGTCGGTGTCGTAGGTAACCGTGACCATCCTCCAATCGCCAGACCTGCCGGGCATCGCGCTTGAATGGCCGTCGAAGGCGGAATCTTGGGTGCGGAAGGATGCCTGGAGGCTTCCGTCTTGGAGATACTGGCAGTGGAAGCCGCCCGGATCCCAGCCTGCGGTATCCAGGAGGGCCGTCCATTGCTCGCGAAGGTTGTCGACCTTCGTCCACATCGAGAGCGTCAGCTTGCCGAGCTTGCCGATTCCGCCTCCGGCCGGCATCGTCCTGCCGTCGAAATGAAATGACTTGCGCGGATCGGGCGGCGAGACAAGCGTGGCCGATGCCGCGAAGGGCAGCCCGGCCGTCGTGTGCGCTTCGATTTTCTCCAAGACTCCCGGAGCGGGGTCGACGAACTTAGTTGAACTCTCGACGGTTGAGGTCGGAGCGAGGCTTACCTCTAGGGTCGCGCCCTCCTTGCCGTTGACAAAGACGGGGATCCTGACGTCGACTTCTGCGACTCCAGGTTACGCACCGTCAAGTCGAGTTTGACCAATCCGCCATCTATCCGCTGGGCGTCGAACTTCTCGATCGCGATGCCGCGCATTGTGATCTTGAACACGCACGGACCGTCGCACGGCCGCCGATCCGGCTTTACGATCTGGAGCCCGTCGCCCGTGAGCTTCCAAACCAGAGGCTCCTTTCGTCCCAGGAGGCTGACCGAGGCGATGCCGCCGCTTGCCAGCATGCCCTTCAGGGAGAGGGAGCGGATGAGAAAAGAGCGGTCGACGGCCGGCCAATCCATGGCGATCGCGTAGACGACGTTGCCCTTTTGGGTGAAGCGGAAATCGTGGCAGTTGTATTCGACGGCCCGGTTGGAGAAGCCTCCTCCGCCCGAGTTGTGGGGTCCTTCTCCATATCCCAATCCCCAGCAGGGCCGAGTCCCATAGATCGCCTCACCGTTAACCTTGAGCCATGCCCCAAGGTGGAGTAGTCCCTTGCATGGATTCGCCTTGCGTTAGATAAACGACGGGCGGGGGCGCACCGTTGCGCGGGCGGGCTTCCACACGCATTCC
>DATJYD010000783.1:0-5000 GCA_035499755.1 Fimbriimonadaceae bacterium | reverse complement strand
GCTCAGTGCGATACCGAGAATGGCGAGCCCGACGAGAAGCCAAACGTCTTGCCAACTGCTCTTGCTCAATGCAAGCTCGCCTTCTCCAGCATGCGCCTCATCGTCGGATTGGATTGCATCTCGTCGGCGACTTTGCCGGCCCCGACCACCACGCAGGTCAGCGGATCTCGAGGGATCTGGACCTTCATGAGCGTGTGCTCCTCCAGCAAGCGGTCGAGGCCGCGGAGGAGCGCGCCGCCTCCGGCCAGGGTGATGCCCCGGTCCATCGCATCGGCCGCCAACTCCGGCGGAGCCGATTCGAGCGTGACTTTGACGGCTTGGACGATCGCCTGGAGCGGGTCATGGAGGGCCACCCGGATTTCGTCGCTGGTGATCGTCGCGCTTCGCGGCAGGCCCGTCGCGAGATCCCGGCCGCGGATCTCGGTCTTGAGCTCGGGGTCGAGAGGCATCACGCTCCCGATATCGATCTTGGCTTCCTCCGCCATCCGGTCTCCGATGAAGAGATTGTAGGCGCGCCTCACGTAGGCGACGATCGCCTCGTCCAACTCGTCGCCCGCGATCCGGCTGGAGTGAGAAAGAACGATGCCCCCCATCGCGACGATCGCGATCTCGGTCGTGCCTCCGCCGATATCGACGATGATCGATCCGCTCGGCTCCCCGACCGGGAGGCCCGCGCCGATCGCTGCCGCCAGCGGCTCCTCGATGACATAGGCGTGAGTCGCGCCCGCGTTCGTCGCGGCTTCCAGGACGGCGCGCCGCTCGACCTCGGTCGCCCCCGTCGGAACCCCGATGACGACCCGCTTTCGAAGCAGAAACCTCTTCGAGACGGAGGTCATGAAGTGCCGCAGCATCTGCTCCGTCTGCTCATAGTCGGCGATGACCCCGTCTTTGAGGGGGCGGATGGCCTCGATGTTCGGAGGCGTGCGGCCGATCATCCGCTTCGCCTCGATCCCGACCTTGAGGGCTCGGCGGTCGCCCCGGTTCACCGCGATGACGCTCGGCTCGCACAGCACGATGCCTTTGCCGCCCACGTGGACGAGGGTATTCGCGGTTCCGAGATCGATCCCGATATCTCTGGTGAGGCTCGCGAACATCGGTTAACGCTACTCCTCTTCACCCACGATCTCGCCCGTGTTGAGCCGCTTGGCGAGCGTCTCCTGCGAAATCGCAGAGAGGATGATCGCGGAACCCGTGGTGAAGATGATGGATTTGGTCCGCCTGCCCTGGGTCGCGTCGATCAGATTGCCGCCCTTTCTCATATTCTGCACGAGCCGGCGCATTGGGGCAGATTCGCTGCTTACGAGGGCGACGATCTTATCCGCAACGACATAGTTGTAGAAGCCGACGTTGAGAACGGCAGGTGCAGGCATTGCTTCACGTAGGGAGACCCGGTCATTTTACATTCTTCGCCAACAATCCGGGCCGGCACCGCCGCATCCACCCATGGCCACCGTTTCGGCACTCGCGTGCAAGCGAGGTTTCGCGGAGATTCCGGCGAGCCCTCTTGCCGCGAGAGGAGGCAGCGTAAATCGAAAGGGCGGCCGGGAAACCGGCCGCCCTTCCAGAAGGAACGCCAATTCCTGACGAGAGCCTTAGCGGCCTCCGCCTGCGGCCGCGCTCGCGGCTGCGCCTTTGCCCATCGTCATCGTGCCGATGCCACCGCCTCCACCCATCGAGGAAGATCCGACCGACGGGGGCGCGCCATGCTTTCCACCCATCGCCGCGCCCATCCCGCCTCCGGACATCATTCCGCCCCCACCGCCTCCGGGACCGGCGCCAGAACCGGAACCGCCGGGGAGTGAATCGGCCATGACCGGCGCCACATTGGTCGGAAGCGTCGGGGTGGAGGTGTTCACCGGGTCAGGGGCCGCCGGAGGAGTCGGCTGTGGGCGTGTGAAAAAGCAGATGCAACCCACAACGATCAATACGAATAGGCCGGCAAGGGCGGCAATGAGGTCGTTTTGATTCTTCATAGCTGGCGAGACCTGATCCTTAGATGATACATCACCGAGGAAGGTAACCCTTCAGACGGAATCTCGTTGGCAAGCGTTCGCACGCGGACTTCGGAGCCTTGTGCATCGTAGTAGCCGTCGTGGTTACCGTGGATTGGCTGGCCGGAATGTCGTTCCAGGCCAAACCGGAGGGCGGACCCGGCTTCACGCTGGACGCCCACGCGGACTTCGGAGGCTCGGGACTGGGACCGACTCCTATCGAGGCGTTTCTCGCCTCCGTCGCGACCTGCGCGGCGATGGACGTTCTCTCGATCTTGAGAAAGAAGCGCCAGGACGTGATCGCCTATCGAATCGAGATCGATGGCGCCCGGCCGCCCGAAGGGCTGCATCCCCGCCCCTTCACGTCGCTGGTCCTTCGCCATATCGTCACCGGGAACGATATCGATCCGGCTGCGGTGGCCCGGGCGATCGAGTTGAGCGAGGAGAAGTACTGCTCGGTTCTCGCGACGCTACGCGAAACCCCGGCGGTTAGCTCGGAGTTCAGAATCGAAGAGGCGGAGCCGGCGGGAACGTCAGGGTAACCGCAGCCCGAAGAAGCCGGTCCGAAGCACGCTGTCGATATAGAAGATCGAGCTGACCGCGTTCGTGATCGCGCTGAGATCGGGTGTATTCGTGGCGGGGACGAAGATGAAGTCCTTGGGTTGGAGCAGAACGTTCTGGGACGCGTCTCCATGCTCGTAGGCGACGAAGTCCGGTTTGATCTGCACGATGCGGCCGGGCGATCCCTGCGATTGCCGCATGATCACGATCTTGCTCAACCTTGATTTGCCCTGGATTTCCCCGCCTGCCTCCGCGATGGCATCGGCGAGCGTCATCGGCTCCCGATAGGGAAGAATCCCGGGGCGCTGGACATATCCCACGACCTGGACCTGGTTCGTGGTATCGATCGGAATCTCCAGCCGGTCGCCATCTTGGAGCGGGTAGTTCTGGGTCAGGTCGCCACGCCGGAGAATGTTGAAGAGATCGATCGGGATACCCTCGGCCATCCCTTTGTGGTAGAGGATGGCCCGGTGCTGATTGCCGAGATCGGTGGGATCGCCGGCGAAGTGGATCAGGTTGACGATCGTGTCGCCGGGCCTGAAATCGAACTCACCCGGCTTTCCAACCGCTCCACCCGCCCAAGCCCGAAGGGGAGCGTAATGATCGAAGGTCACCGACACCTTCGGATCGCGAAGGCGCAGGTTCTTCATGTAGAGCTGAGTCAGGTCCGCGACAAGTTCGTCGGTCGTCCGGCCCTCGGCCTTCACCATACCGGCGAAAGGAGCGCTGACGTAGCCGTCGCTGCCAACCGTAACGATGTCGCTGGCTTGCTGCTCGCCATAAACTTCGATTCGGAGAACGTCGTCCTTCCGGATCAGGTAGGTGCTCGACGAGGACGTCTGCCCGAATGCGAACAGGCAGGAGAGCAGAAAAACTACGGTTGCGATGGCAGCCTTCATCGTGACGTTACCTTCCTTGATTTAACGCAAATCACATTCTACCATTGAGGCCGGTTTACGCCAAATCCGTCGCTTCCGCGCGGGAGCGTCGCCTGCCCTCGATAACTACCGTAACCTCTCCCTTGCGTGGAAGTTCCCTCTCTGTAGGGACGTGGGGAAAGGCCGACCGGAACACTTGTTCGTACAGCTTGGTCATTTCGCGGCATACGGCGTAACGGCGTTGGCCGAGTGCCTCGCCCGCGACCCTCAATAATGTTTCGGTTCGAAACGGCGATTCGAAGAGGACGAGGGTGATCGGGGAGTCCCGGAACGGCTGCAGCTCCGTTCGGATCGCCCCCTCCTTCTTCCCCAGAAAGCCGAGAAAGCAGAATCGCTGGGCGAAGAATCCGCTTAGCATGAGGGCGGTCGTAACCGCGCTCGGCCCCGGAACGGCGGCGACTTCGACCTCCGCCTCGTGGCAGAGATCGCAGAGGATTGCCCCGGGATCGCTGACGGCCGGGGCGCCTCCGTCGGTGAGCAAAGCAGCCGTGGCCCCGCCGCGCAGCTCTTCGAGATACCGGCCGATCTGGGGATCTGGCGTATGATCGCTCAAGACCCGCATTGGCTTGCGGATGCCGAGATGGCTTTGCAGCTTGCCGCTGACCCGCGTATCCTCGACGATCCAGTGATCGACTTCTCCGAGGGTCTGGATCGCCCGCTCCGAGAGATCGGCGAGATTGCCGATCGGCGTGGCGACGAGGATCAAGCGGCCGGTCTTCCTCTCGCTGGGAGGACCATCCTCTTCTGTCGCGCGACTCCTTCGACGGCTCACCGGCTTCCTTCCCGTCCGGACATCCGGCACTTCATTTGGCCCCTGACCGAAGAGGCCGTGGCGCGGTGTCCGTTCCGTGCCGGCGACTTCCAGTCGCCGCTCGACCGAAGGTCGAGAACCTCGGGCTGCGCCCGAGCGGGGGCTGAAAGCCCCCGGCACGGCGGCGGAATGGTCTCCGAGTTTGGGTTCTGAACACCCGAACGAGCATGACTCGCTCCGACCCTCCGGGATCGCAAGGGTTAGGGATGTTTCTCCGAGCCGGCCTTCGGCTTCGCCGGGCTTCCCGGTTTCGCGGGCGTCGTCGCATTCGCCTTGGGAGCCGGGACCTGCGGTGGTGTCGGCTTGGTGTCGAACTGACTCAGATCCTTCTGGGTCTCCCTCTGACTGGCCTGCTGGGCAATGAACTGGTTCATCCACGTGGAGTACTCGGTTGCCAGCGACGTCGCGTCGGCGGCCGATAGCAGGTGCTTCGTCTTGGCGTCCTGCACCACGTTGTTGATGCGGTTCCAGTCGGTCAATCCGCTCTCGTCCAGGTTCTCGGAGTCCATGTCGGCGGCGTCTTTCAAAGTCGAGGCGAGATGGGCGCCCTCGCCGGCGTCGAGATAGGCTTGAGCCAGCCTGATCCGGGCGTCTGTCCCCGAGAACTGCTTGACGCAGGCGTCGAACACCTTGACGCGCAGGTCGGCCGCGTCCTTTGGCTTCAGGTCGTCGGTCGCGAATGGCAGAGCCAACTTGGCG
>DATJYD010000782.1:0-2520 GCA_035499755.1 Fimbriimonadaceae bacterium | reverse complement strand
GCCTTCTTTCCGCCGGTTGTCACGAACTGCACTGCGGCTTCGATCGATTGAACTTCGATCAGTTCCATGCCGTTGGGGCCGGCCTTGCGAGAGAAGCTCTTCACGGTAAGCGACGTCACCGCGTTCTGAGGTGGGATCGTGATGAAATACTTTATCCCGATTTCGGCGAACTTCGGAAAAAGAGTCTCTCCGATGAAGTGCTGGATCTCCTGGGTGAAGGCGCCTGTCGCCTTGCTCGAATCCACGATCCACCCGACCGCGCCGCGAGGCTTGGCATAGAGGACGGCCCGTCCCAAGATCGCCTGCTTGAACTCGTCGAGGCTGATCGAGTAGCTGGACCAGGTGTCGACGACGCATTTAGCGTCGGTATCCCATTCGACGTTGAGTTTGCCAGGAATCTGATAGATCGGTGTTCTCGCCATTGGTTGAATCCTCCTGTAACAGGGTTCATCCTTGGAACCGGTCGCGTTACGAGCCATATGGGTTTGTGCGGTTATTTTGTGCGTTCGCGGTTTTCCAGGCTGCCCGGGCCGTCCCGCCATCAAGCATCGGCCGTCGAGCATCGCCCATCATCTCCCCATGGTCCTCGGTTCGTTGGAAATCCAGCTTCGGCTGGAAGGCTGCGGCTCGCTCAAGGACAAGCGGCGAATTCTGCGGGGCCTCATGGATCGGGTTCGGCACGACTTCAATGTCGCGATCTCCGAGGTCGACGATCAGGAGTTGTGGGGCAACGCGACGATCGGGGCCGCCTGCGTCAGCAACGACCCGCGGCACGCCGAATCCATCCTCCAGCATATCCTCGATGCCTTCGATGCCTGCCCCGATGCCGTCGTCGTCGCCGCGGACAAGAGAGTCCAGCGTCCGTAACGGCAGTCTGGTCCGGCGCTGCTCGCCTACGGCTTACGGACGGCTCGAAAGGCGAGGTCGCCCTGACGCGTCTTCTTGCTTCGGGGCCAAACCGAGCCGTTGTAGACGATGATCCAAGCGTTCGACGGCGCGGCCTCCGTTGCCGTCCACCAGTAGATCACCTTCGACTGAGGGTTCCACAGCGGGGCTTCTTTGTCCGGGGTTCGGTCGTAAATCGCTCTTTGCCCGTCCCACCGCCCGCCCGAATTGCGTCGGTGGAGCGTCATCGCGGCGACCGCCTCCTCCACGGTCGGCAATCGCCACGAGTTCTGTTCGGTCGCCATTAGCCGCGTCCCGTCGGGCGAGAGATGGTCGCAGATGTCCCGCGCCCGGTCCCAGGAGACGCCGTCCTCCGGCCAGCCGGGCCCGGCCGGCGCCCAGATGAGCCCATGGACGGTCTGGGCTTGGAGCTCGACCGTCTTGTCGCGGGTGACGACCATCCACGCCGGTCCGATGCCGGATAGGACCAGGGTCAACAGGGGCAGAGCCGCCGCGACCCGCAATGCCCATCTGCGCGGCATGGGGCGGCCGTAGGCGAAGAGAAGTCCCAGAGCCGCGAGGGGACAGGTAATGAGGACGGTTGGGGAGAAGCCGCCGCGGAAGAAGAAGAGACCCAGCGCAAGGCCCGTCGCGACGAAGAGACCCGCGCCGAGATAGGGCCAGCGGATGGCGACGAGCGTGAGTCCCAGGAAGATGAGGAAGGGCGCGAGATACTGGACGGCCATGAGCCCGAGGTTCTCGGCTAGGCTGGCCGAATACCAGCCTTCGTGGAAGTTCTCGATGATTCCCCAAAACGCCCAAAAGGAACTGAGGCCCGTCGCGAGCACAACGGCGAGCCATCCGACGACGGCTCTTGCTTTCACACCCTGATTATCGAGCCTTCCGCCCGTGGGCAGGGGCGGAGTTTGATGAGACCCTCAGGATTGCGTTTTGCGGGGAGGGTGGATCCTGTCGGGTGCCTGCCGGAAAGCCCAGGGAAACCATACTTTTCCGTGTAGATTCCTGTCACAATCGTAGGAACAGACGAGAGCGCGCAAGACGAGAGACCCTCGGCGGCGAAAGTCTCCGGTCTCTTGGTCTTTTGTCTCTCCGAGCCATCGATCCTCAAGCCTGAAATGTCCGAAAACGTTGTAGATCAATCCACCGCTCTCCTCGAGCAATTCGCCCAGCGCGAATATGAGCATGGCTGGAGCGTCGACCTCGAGGTCGACCAGTTTCCGCCGGGCCTGAACGAGGACGTCGTCCGCGCTCTTTCGAAAAAGAAGAACGAGCCGGAGTGGATGCTGGAGTGGCGGCTCAGGGCATTTAAGCACCTCGCCACGATGAGAATGCCGCACTGGCCGAACGTCAAGTACGAGCAGCCGGATCTGCAGGCGATCTCCTATTACTCCGCGCCGAAGAACAAACCGGTCCTCGACAGCCTGGAGGATGCCGATCCCGAGATCCTCAAGACCTTCCAGAAGCTGGGGATTCCGGTGGAGGAGCAGAAGGTCCTCCTCAATGTGAAGGGGTCGGCGGCGTCCGCTGCCGACGCCCGCGGCGTGGGAGCCGGCGTTGGGGCGTTGGGCGTTGAAGCGTCGGATTCGAACGAGGGTTCCCCCGAATCCTCCAATC
>DATJYD010000781.1:0-2030 GCA_035499755.1 Fimbriimonadaceae bacterium | reverse complement strand
ATGCCGCTGTGAAGGACCTTCAGACCGGGCTCGACCAGGACGATATCCGCGGCCTCGCGCGCCACGTCCACGGCGGTCGAGACGGAGATCCCCACGTCCGCGGCGTGAAGAGAGGGCGCATCGTTGATCCCGTCACCCATGAAGCCCACGACGTGCCCGCGATGTTTGAGCGCTAGCAGGATGCGATTTTTCTGCGCTGGCGAGACGCGCGCGAAGATCGTGGTGGTTTCAGCCACATGCGCCAAGGCGGCGTCGCTGATGCGCTCCAATTCATCGCCCAGCACGGTCTTGCCTGGGTCTAAGCCGACCAGGCGGCAGACATGATCGGTGACGAGGGCTCCATCGCCGGTGATGATCTTCACCTTGACCCCGTCTTGGCGCAGCGCTGCGAGGGCTTCGGCGGCATCTGGCAAAGGAGGATCGGCGAAGGCGAGGAACCCCACCAGAGTCAGGTCGCGCTCATCTTTGACCGAATAGCTTTGCCGGGCCTGCACTTTCGCGTAGGCCACTGCGAGGGTGCGAAAGCCTTGCCTGCTCAGATCCTCGTAGCTCGCCCTGCAGCGGGTGAGCGTCTGTGGGTCCATCGGGAGCGTTCGACCCTCAGTCTCGTAGGATTTCAGCAAAGGGAAAATGCCCTCCGGCGAACCCTTGGTGATGAGCACCCGCTCGCCGGCGCGCTCGGCCACGATCGAAAGCCGCCTGCGTGCGAAGTCGTAGGGCAACTCGTCTCGCTTCTCATAGCCTTTCGTCTGCTCCGGCTCCGGGCGTTGCAGAATGGCGGCGTCGAGCGGACTTCGGATGCCGGTCTCGAAACGGCTGTTGAGATAGGCCAGAGCGAAGACCCGCTCCGTGGTCTGACCGAAGGGATCCAAGGAGCGGTCAAGAACCATCTGACCAGTGGTGAGCGTGCCGGTCTTATCGCTGCACAGCACGTCGATGCTGCCGAAGTTCTGAATCGCGGAGAGGTGTTTGACGATCACCTTCTTCTCGGCCATGGCCCTGGCACCCTTGGAAAGGGTCACCGAGGTGATCATGGGAAGGAATTCCGGGGTCAAGCCCACCGCCAGGGCGACCACGAACAGAAGCGACTGAAGCATGTCACGGTGCAGGAAGAAGTTAACGCCGAGCAGGAAGATCACTAGGAAGAACACGGTTCGTGTTAGCAGTAGGCCAAAGTCCTTCAGCCCGCGGTCGAACGCGGTTTCCTCGGGGCGCGTGGCGAGGCGAGCCGCGATGTCGCCGAAGGCGGTATTGGCGCCGGTGGCAACGACCAAGGCCGTGGCCGTTCCGCTCACAATCGAAGTGCCTAGGAAAACCATATTGACTGCGTCGGGCCGGGTGGAAACCTCTGCACCGCTCGTCTGCTTTTCCACGGGGAGCGATTCACCGGTCAACGCCGCCTGCTGCACGTAGAGATCGTCGGCAGCGAGGAGGCGGGCGTCGGCTGGGACCAGGTCTCCAGCCGAGAGTCGCACGACGTCCCCGGGCACCACGTCGGCTCGGCGGATCTCCCGCCACTTGCCGTCGCGCAGCACCGTTGCGGTGGGCGCCACGCGCTCTCGCAACTGTTCTACCGCCCGTTGCGAGCGGTAGGCCTGGGCGAAATCAATTGCCACGCTCAGCAGGACGATGGCGATAATGATGGCCGCATCAACGGCTTCCCCGAGAAACGCCGAGACGACGGCGGCAATCAGGAGAATTAACACCAGGGGATTCAGGAACAGGCGTAGCAGCTCGGCAAAGGCGGAACTGCGTTGGCGCCGAGCAGGGTCATTGGGACCAACCTGCTCAAGCCTCGCCGCCGCTTCTTGGGACGTCAAGCCCGGAGGGGCGGCAGTTTCATCAGAGTGTGGCGACATGGTTAGCACCTCCCATCCGCTTTCGACATCGACATTGGGGGCATTAGCTATTGCGCCGTTTGACGCAACAGAACACCCCGCTCCTGGAAGTCGTACTTGTCGATCTTCTTCTGGGTCACCCCCCCTGCTTCTTGAGCTCCTCGAGGCGGTCGGCGAAGCGTTTCTCGGCGT
>DATJYD010000780.1:0-3358 GCA_035499755.1 Fimbriimonadaceae bacterium | reverse complement strand
CCGCCGTGCGCCCCCGGACGCCCCTGTCCGGCGAAGACCACCCGATCGCCGGCGGCCGCGCCCGGATACACCGTGACATCGAGGCTCTTGCCGTCCTCCAAAGTTCGCGTCACCGTCGTGCCCGACTTTGCTTCGGCCGGTTCGATCTCGAGCGGGAGAACAACGTCCTCGCCCGGGATTGGAGGCGCCGTTGCGAGAACGAAGTCCTCCTCGACGTCGGCCAGCATCTTCGGAGTTTGTTCCGGGCGCACCGCTCCAACTTGCCGCTGGATGTAGTCGAAAAGCTCGCCGACCTTGATGAGACCGTTGTCGTCGGTGTCGGCCGCTCCGGTGGAGAGCCCCTGGACGAGATAGCGCGTGAACAGGGATGGCTCGCGGGCGCCTTCGAGCGATTCAACTTTGCTGCCGCTCGAATAGGCGTATTGATATTCGCCGGTGGCGCTGATCACAAAAAAGCCTCTGCCCTTGCGCATCTCCAACGAGAATTGACCGTCGATGTCGACCGCCCTCCCGGCCGCCTTTGCGCCTCTCGGGAAGGCGCCGGCGAAGCAGCAATCGAGCAAGAGCACCTTGCGTTCGCTCATGCACGCATCCATCTGCCGGCGGATGAACTCGGCGGAGACCGCAGTCGATTCCAGCAAGTCCGACTCGGTGTCCTTTTGAGCGAAGTGAAGGGCTCCCTGGTCGTCCTTGATGCCATGCCCGGTGATGTAGAGGAGGACGAGGCTCTCGAAGGGGGCCGTCTTGAGGAAGCGGTGCACCTCGCGTTCCACTTCGGCCTTGCTTCCGTTCATGATTGACCGGAAGTCATCGAACTGGCCGATCCGGTCGTCCCGCAGCACGGCTTCGATGGCGCCGACGTCGTGGAGGGTTGCCTCCAACGGCTGCAGGCTGGGATCGTCGTAGGATGCGCATCCAACGACCAACGCGGACCGCTCGATCTTAGGCACGGCCCTTAAGCTTCTCTTCGAGAACGTGCACGAGTTCTTCAACTCGCTTGTGAGAGCCAGACTCGATAACGATCTTTTCGCCCTCGACAACGAGTTGCACCGATCTGCCCATGTTGTGCTTCAACCACTCGAAGAGCACGACTCCGACCGCGGCGACCACGTGCGGCGACGTCACCAACTCCATTGTGAAGGCAAGGACCGAGCCAGGGCCGGACTTCGTCCCCGGCTCGGCGGCTTCGGAGTCGGTAACCACTTGCAGACCCTTGACCCGGGACAGTGCCGTCTTGAGGCCCTGGGTCTGAGCCGCCGCCTCCTGGGGATTGGTGGGCGAGGCGTCGCTGATCGTGGTGAGGGAGATTCGTGCCATGTCGTAAGAGATCTCTGTCGAACTGACCCCATTTTAGCGTTGTTTGGGGGTTGCCGGTCCACAGATTCGCCGCGCGCCACGGGGCGTGGCCTGGCGGCTCGCGCCGTCGCGGTGAACTAGACGGGAGAAGAGGCCGGAGTGCCTTCCCCTTGTCCAATCCGGCGCAAAGAAGCAGATACGGGTCGGGGAGGGCGGCCGCGGGAGATATGATGGCGGTGAAGATTCGGTGTGAAGGTCTACGGCATCCCGGACGGTGCGTTGCGCCTAAGCGGCGCGGTTGCGGCCATTGCCGCGATACTTTGGCCATTCAGTCATGGCCTCGGCGCCACCCTGTTTGGCTGCGGCGCCGGCGAGTTGCTCGCGGCTTGGCATCGTTCCGCGAAGAAAGAGGGTGACCTTCAGCCTGGCGGAGTTTCTGCCGCGATTGCTATGCTCGCGGTCGCCTACGTCACAGCCGTGAATGCGGGAACGACGCTGATCGAGTACGGGTGGAGCGCCGGATGGGCGCTTGAGTGGCTCGCCCTCGGGCTCGGCTTGGCGCTCGTGACCCGAACTATCGCAGGGCGCGCGTGTTGGTTCTCCGGATTCGCCGCGTTCGCGACGGTGATTCTGCCGTTGTTGGCGGCCGTCTTAGCACGGGTCCACGCCGATTACCCTGTCCCTCTGGCTTCAATCATCGGGCCCTGTTTGCTGCTGTCGGGACCTCGCAAACGCGCAGCCGCGCCGGCGCAGCCGCCGGAAGGTCCGGATTAAGAGACTCGATGAAGTTCGCCAGTCCGGCCGCACTCCTTCTCGGCGCGAATCGCTGGGAGATGCCTGAAGCCCGGCGTTCTTGAGTTTTGGGGAAAGACGGCGGTTGGGTTTGTTGGGTCGCCTAACATGATTAGGAGCCAACGGGCCCTTGCCCCGGATAGCTCGGTGACTGGTTCGCCGCGCCACGGGGCCGTGGCGCAGTTCATCGATACGCGGGCAAGATGGCCAAGCCCCTATCCGTAGAGCGGGCCGTAGGTCGCGCAGGCGCGGTAGTCGGCGCCTTGCGGCTCGAGGCCGCCGAAACGGCTCCAGACGGCCGGCCTAAAGACCTCGGTCTCGGAGACGTTGTGCATGTCGACGGGAACGCGCAGCATCGAGGCGAGCGAGATCAGATCGGCGCCGATGTGGCCGTACGAGATCGCGCCGTGATTCGCTCCCCAGTTCGCCATCACCGTGTAGACATCCCGGAATGGGCCGGAGCCGGTGAGGCGAGGCGCGAACCAGGTGGTGGGCCAGGTTGGATCGGTGCGCTGGTCGAGGGCGTCGTGCATATCGGGCGGCAGGCTGACCGTCTCGCCCTCCGCGATCTGAAGGACCGGTCCGAGCCCTTTGACGATGTTGATGCGCGACATGGTGCAGGGAAGGCCGCCGAGGGTCGTGAAGTCGGTCGACCAGCCTCCGCCCGGGAAGTAGCCGAGGTTGCTGGCGCACCAGAGTGTGTTGTCGAGGCAAGCCTCGACGTCCTTCTCAGTGATCTCCCACCAGGACTTGACGCGGTGGAGGTTATGGGCCGACTGCTGGCCGGTCCAGTCGAGCGGCGAGGGGCCGGAGTTGATGAGATGGAGGAAGCCGCCGGCGGCGGGGCCGGTCGGGCGGCGATGGGTCACGCGCTCGACCGCATCGGGCGACCAGTAAGTGCGCACGTCGGAGAACATCTGGGCGGAGCCGGTGAGAAGATGCTGGAGGAGCATCGTCGCTCCATTCATCGCGTCGTTCTCGGTGGCGACGACGAAGGGTTGGCGAACGCCGTTCCAGTCGAAAGAGGTGCAGAGGATGGCTTCGAGAAAGTCGCCGTTCGGGAAATGGTCGGTCCACTGGCGCTGGCCCTGGAATCCGGCAGCGATCGCGTTGTGGCCCCGCGCCTGCTCCGCGTAGCCCATCTCGGCGAGACGCGGATTGCCGATCATGAGGTCGCGGGCGATGAGGGCCATCTTGACGCAGGTCTCCCAGTCTTCGTCCTTCTGCTTGCGCGACTTCTGCTTCTTCGGGTCGTTAGGGTCGCGGCCCT
>DATJYD010000779.1:0-2654 GCA_035499755.1 Fimbriimonadaceae bacterium | reverse complement strand
TAGTAGCGCGCAACCTCGTCGTGAGGAACGAAGCCCACGAAGGAGACGCGGTCGCCGATTTCGAGCCGGCGGGCCAGGGCGTGGCACTCGGGACGGTAAGGTCCGTCGCCCACCACCCAAAGACGCAGGCGCGGGTCTCGGGAAAAGGCGGCCGCCGCCATCTCGAATAGCATCTCCATGTTCTTCTCGATGGCGAGCCGCCCGACCCAGAGCATCACCTTGAGGTCGGGTGGAATACCAAGCTCCTGGCGCACCTCGGTCCGGTCGAAGAACTTGCGCGGCTTGGCTCCGGTCGGGATGACGGTTACCGGCTTGCGCACCGAGTGCCGCCTCAGCCATCGCAGCGAGGCCTCGCTAGGCGTGATCACATGATCGACCGAATTGTAATAGAAGTTCGTGTGCTTGGCGATCTTGAAGCGCACGTAGCGGCGGGGGACCAACGGCACGTAGTGGGCATACCGGTCGTAAAGCGTGTGATAGGTCGAGACGATCGGCAGCTCGTGCGATTCCGCCCACCTCAGCCCGAGAAACCCGAGAGTGCCGATCGTGTGGGTATGAATGAGGTCGAACTCGTGCCGCCGGAACTTGTGGAGGGCGCGGAGAAACGGCGGATGCGCGATCGGGAAGCCCTTCGTCCATGGCCATTCGAGGGCGCGCAGGCGATAGGTGTTCGGGTCGGGATCTTGATATCCAGGATAACGCGGCGCGAAGATGTGGACCGAATGCCCTTGATTCCGCAGGCACTTGACGAGAGCGTCGACGCTGACGCTGACTCCGTTCAGGACCGGCAGGACGCTGTCCGAGAAGATCGCGACCCGCAATCCCTCGGGCATATCTATTCCTGTGGGAACCGGCCGTGGGCTTCGACGAAGCCGACGATGTCGCTGAGCCGGAACCGACGCTGCCCGCCGGTGGTCCGGTGGTGCGTCAGCCAGTTGCGGTTGGTGTAGCGGCGAACGGTCGCCGGGCAGACGCCGAGGAGGCGGGAGGTTTCCTCCAGGCTCAATTCGGGATCGAGGAGGCGGCGGATCAGCTCTTCCCGGCTTTCCTTGAATTCCCCGCCGTAATACCGGGAAGTCACGGAGTCGTCGTAGAAGCTGCAAAGAAACTCGATGTTCTTGGGAAGGGTCTCCCAAACGCTTTGAAGGGCAGGATCGATCTTCGGCTCGTCGGTCACTTGCTTCGCGCGCCGCGGGCGGGGCGCGCTCATAACCGTCTTTCGGAAGCGACCCCGGCTCGGTTCGGAGGTTTCGACCGGCCTGTCGAGGACGGCGGTTGCGCCCGCCGGCTTCTCTTTGCCGCCCTTGAGATAGGCGCCGATGCTCGGAATATCGACGTCGAGGTCTCCGTTCTTCTCGGGCCGGGCCACCTCGTCCCGATCCAAAAAGGCGTTCTCAATATAGGCCAACGGGTCGAATTCTTTCTTGGACTTCAAATCTGCTCCCTCAACTCCCAGTGGAATTGTACTTAGATTTACTTTCTATTCCAAGGGTCGCCGCGGAGCGGAGGCGGTCGAATCGCCGAGCTACAGGATCAGCATCGAGTCGCCGAAGCTGAGGAAGCGATAGCCAGAGTCGACCGCGTGCCGATAAGCCGCTCTAACCGCATCTTGGCCGGCAAGGGCGAAGATCATCAGGAGCATGGTCGTGCGCGGGAGATGGAAGTTCGTGAACATGCCGTCGACGATCTGAAACTCGTAGCCGGGGGTAATGAAGAGGCGGGTTTGCATGCTTCCCGTTCTCAGGCGCCGGGGCCCCGCCGCGAAGCTCTCGAGCGTTCTCACGGCCGTCGTGCCAACGGCGACGATCCGGCCCATCGCCGCTTCGACGGCCCGTTTCGTATCCTCGGGCAGATGGCAGGTCTCGCCGTGGATCGAGTGGAGCGTTGGCTCCTCCGAGGTTATCGGACGGAAGGTGTCGAGGCCGACGTCCAGGCTGACCGTCGCCGTTTCGACCCCTTTGGCCCGGAGGCGATCGAGGATCTCTCGCGTGAAGTGAAGGCCGGCGGTCGGCGCGGCCGCGCTGCCCGCGGTCTGGGAGTAGACCGTCTGGTACCGCTCGGGGTCCTCTATCTCGTGGGTGATGTAGGGGGGTAGGGGCACGCGGCCGATTTGCCGCAGCCTTTTCTGCAGGTTCGGATCGGGATGGAACCGCACGAGCTTGCGGCCCTCCGCCAGGTTCGCCAGAATCCTAGCTCGTAGCGGCAGGGTTTGCCCTGCGAAAGAGTCAGGTCCTTCGAACGAAACCTCGGTCCCCGGCTGCAGCCTCTTACCCGGCTTGGCGAGCGCCTCGTATTCTCCAGGCGCCGTCTCCTTCAGAAGCAAGAGCTCGACCTTGCCGCCCGTCGGCTTCTCACCGATCAGCCGGATCGCGGTCACCCGAGTGTCGTTGAGAACGAGCAAATCGCCAGGTTGGAGGATGTCGACGGCGTCTCGAAAGGAGCGGTCTTCGACGACACCGGACGCCCGATGCAGCCAGAGGAGCCTCGAAGCGGCCCGATCGGCCAAGGGCGTTTGGGCGATCGCCTCCTCCGGCAGATCGTAGTCGAGTTCTTCAATCCTCAATCCGGCAATCCTAGATGATGTCTTCCTTGTCCTCGACGATCTTCTCCATCTCCTTTGAGAGCTTGTGCGGCTTCTCCTCCGGCGCGGGAAT
>DATJYD010000778.1:0-2252 GCA_035499755.1 Fimbriimonadaceae bacterium | reverse complement strand
AAGGGCCGGCCCGCGCGGGGCCGGCCCCTCCCGCAGGAGGCTTCTCTAGGCGACCTCCCAGTGGTCGTCATTGGCACGGAGCGACTCCCTAACGGCCTGAATGTGGCCGTGCAGCTTCTGAAGCTGCGACTTCTTGGGATTCACCATGTGGGTTGCTTTCGGCTGAGACTTCTCTTTGGGCGCGAAAAGCTGGTTCCAGATCCACAGGTGAGAGTGCCGAACCTTCGAGAAGATTCGGCGCTGTTGGCGTCGCCGCCATGCCCGATTTCGTTGTGTCATCACAACAAACCTCCTTGGCTAATAAGGTCGGAGCCTAAAGGCCCTTATCCTAATTTACGGCAGTTTTGGCCGGTTCGAGACCGCCTTTTTAGGAGTTTTGCGGGTGAGTTCGTTGAACGATGTTCGAGCCGCCGCGCACTCACCGGTAGAGGTAAGTGCCATGAACAAGCAATCGATGGGGCTGCTGGCGGGCGTCGCACTCTGCGGCGTTTGCGCGATCCAAGGGTGCGGCAGAGCCGCCGCCGACAATGAGAGGGCTCCAAAGGCCCAGCCGAGAGATATCCAACTCACAATCTACAAGGAGGACTTCGCCCTCGTCCATGAGAACCGTCCGGTCGATCTCGGCGACGGTCCAAATCAGATCCGTCTCGAAAACGTCAGCAAGACGCTCGACCCGAATTCCGTCATCTTCGACTGGGGCAACGAGGCCAAGCCGCCCGAAGTCACATCGCAGGTCTACGACCTCGGCATGACCAGCGGATCTCTGCTCAAGCGCCTCGAAGGCAAACCGGTCGAGATGCTCTGGAACACCCAGGATGGCAAGCCGAAGGATCAGATCGACGGCACGCTCGAATCCGTCCAGGACGGCGGCTTTGTGATCCGATCCGGCGACCGGCTCTACATCAACCCGAACGGAACGATCGTCGCCTCCAGCGAGCAGAACGTCGCGATGACGCCGCAGCTTTCGGTCCAGGTCGACAGCCCGTCAAAGGAGAACGCGACTCTCGGCTTTGCCTATCAGACGCGCGGAATGTCCTGGTCCGCCGACTACGTCGGGCGGCTTTCGCCCGATGGCGACGCGATGAACTTGGAGTGCTGGGCCACGCTCGAGAACCGCACCGGCATCGACTACCCGAACGCGAAGATCACACTCGTCGCCGGATCTCCAAATCGGGCGGTGTCGACGCCAGCCGCCGCCGGCGTCGTGAACGGCGACTTCGAGCGCCAGGAAGGCAAATTGACGTGGAGCGGCGCCGGGCGGTTGGGAGGGGGAGCCATGCCAAGCGAGGCGGTCGGCGAGCTGTACGCGTACAAGGTCCCGGCGCCCGCTAACGTCGGCGAGGAGCAGATGAATCGAGTCAAGATGCTCAGCTCCGCGACCGTGCCGATCAAGCGCGACTACAGCATCCGGATCGACAACGCGGGATATTACGACTACCCATACTATGCCTCCAATCCGCAGCGGCAGAACGCCCAGCTCGCCATCTCGCTCGTCAACGACGATAAGTCGGGGCTGGGAATGCCCCTGCCGGCCGGCGCCGTTCGCATCTACGACCAGACGTCCAGCGACGCGACGGCCTTCGTCGGAGCGGCAGGGATGGGCGACACTCCGAAGAATCAGCACGTCGACCTGACCCTCTCCAAGGTCTTCGACGTCTACGCGGAATCGCGATCGGTAGCCCCGGATAAGCGAATCGATCGGCGGACGATCAGGAAGAGTTTTGAAACCGTCATACATAACGAGAAGAAGGCTGCCGTCGATGTCCGAGTCGTCGAGACGCTCTACGGAAAGAAGCATCTTGTGTCCGAGTCGGTGAAGGGCGTGCAGATCAATGTCGTGACAAGGCAGTGGAATGTGCATGTCGATGCGGGAGGACAGGCGACTCTGGCGTGGACGGCCGACTTCGGGAATTGACGATGAGCATTCACCCATTCACCGATGCATGAATGGTCAAAAGCCAATCCTCAATAGTAAATCTGCCGGTGGTTTCCCATGAGCGACGATCCGAGTATTGATGATAGGATGACGGCGAACGGGTATGTGCGTTGTGGAGGGTGCGGCGGGTATCTCCCCGCGGGCGCGATCTGTGGCTATTGCCTGCAGAGGCAACAGAACCAGATGCTGATGCAGCAGCCGGCGGCGAGGCCGCGAACCAAGCCTCGCCCGGTTCGAACCGCGGTGATGCTGCTTCTTTGCGCCTTGGCGGTTTGCGGGGTCGGATTCGGCGCGGTGTTCGCACTGAAGTCCGTCG
>DATJYD010000777.1:0-7909 GCA_035499755.1 Fimbriimonadaceae bacterium | reverse complement strand
GCCCGCCGTCCGTAACGACGCGGCCGCGGGCGCCGACTTCGGCAGCATCCTTCAGGATCAGCTCAAGGTCAGCGGCCACGCGAAAACGCGCCTGGAAAGCCGGGGCATTCAGCTAGGTCAAGCGGAATGGAACCGCGTGCTCGACGGAGTGAATAAGGCTGCGGCGAAAGGGGCGAAGGAGTCGCTCGTGATGGTCGACAACGTCGCCCTGGTCGTCAGCGTCAAGAACCGCACGGTGATCACCGCGGTCGATCAGGGCAACCTGAAGGATAACGTGTTCACGAATATCGACAGCGCGGTCATCGTGTAGCTCACCCTACCGTCGACACCCACACAGGCTAACGGCCTGCCGCGGCCATCATCTGCCGGAAGAACCGATCCGTATGGAGGTGTTGCTGAGCTTCGCAAGCGCGAAGCAGTCACGCCCCTCGGAATCCTTGAGATTTGGATTGGCGCCGTGACGCAGCAGCCAAAGCGTCGCTTCCTCGGTCCCGCCGTAGGCTACCACCATCAACGGAGTCACCGGCCGTTGGGGATGAAAGACGGTCCCGCCTCCCGATCCGGCAAAGGCAAGGCACGCGGCGGCAATGCTCCCAAGCATTTCGCCATTTTGTCACACATCGTATTTCGATGCAGTGCGCTCTCGGCTCATGGGTCGCCGAGCAGGAGAGGGGCCTGGACGCTCACCGCTCGGCGGTCTTCCCGGACCGGCAAGCGCTTAGCTCGTCGGATAATCCGTGCCGAGTGTGCGCGGCGCCTAGCCATCAAGCGAAAAGGCCCGGTCCAAGAGGACCGGGCCTTCGAGCAAGAGCCGTCCGGCGGGCGGAACGCCCGCGCCACGACCTTACTCGTAGACTTTCGTGATCGTGCCGGCGCCGACCGTGCGGCCGCCTTCACGGATCGCGAACTTGGAGCCAAGCTCCATGGCGATCGGCGAGATCAGCTCGATCGTCATCGTGATGTTGTCGCCGGGCATGACCATCTCCACCCCTTCCGGCAAGTTCAGGGTTCCCGTCACGTCGGTCGTGCGGAAGTAGAACTGCGGGCGGTAGCCGGTGATGAACGGCGTATGGCGGCCGCCCTCTTCCTTTGAAAGGACGTAGACCTCGCCGTCGAACTTGGTGTGCGGCTTGATCGATCCGGGCTTGCAGACGACCATTCCACGCTCGATCCTGCTCCGCTCGATTCCGCGCAGGAGCAGGCCGACGTTGTCGCCCGCCTCGCAGTAGTCGAGGGTCTTGCGGAACATCTCGATTCCGGTGCAGACCGTCTTCTGCGTCTCGGCGGCGATGCCGACGATCTGAACTTCTTCCATCGACTTGAGCTGTCCGCGCTCGACACGGCCGGTCGCGACGGTGCCGCGGCCGGTGATCGTGAAGACGTCTTCAACCGCCATCAGGAACGGCTTGTCCTTATCGCGCTGCGGAGTCGGGATGAACGAGTCGACGGCCGCCATCAGATCGACGACCGACTTGACGTTCGGCTCCTCGAAATCGACGGCGCCCTTCTCCAGCATCTCCATGACCTTGACGGCAGAGCCCTTGACGATCGGACAGCCCTTGAAGCCGTACTTCTCGAGCAGCTCGGTGATCTCCATCTCGACAAGCTCGATCAGCTCGGGATCGTCGACGAGGTCGGTCTTGTTCATGTAAACGACGATGTAGGGCACGCCGACCTGGCGGGCAAGCAGGATATGCTCGCGCGTCTGGGCCATCGGGCCGTCGTTCGCCGCCACGACCAGGATCGCGCCATCCATCTGGGCGGCGCCCGTGATCATGTTCTTGATAAAGTCGGCGTGCCCCGGGCAGTCGACGTGCGCATAGTGGCGCGTATCCGTCTCGTACTCCTGGTGCGAGATGTTGATCGTGATGCCGCGAGCCTTCTCCTCGGGGGCGTTGTCGATCTCGTCGTAGGCGACCTTCTTGGCGAGGCCCTTCTGCGCGAGCACACCCGTGATGGCGGCGGTCAGCGTGGTCTTTCCGTGGTCGACATGGCCAATGGTGCCGATGTTGACGTGCGGCTTCTTTCTCTCAAATTTAGCTCTTGCCATTGATTATGTTGGAATCCTTCTGGGTTCACGATGCCGCCACCCGGGTTTACGGGGACACCGTGACAAGCCAATATTCTACCAGGTGCTGCATTTTCCTTGGCAAGAATGGTAGCCACATGCCCTCCGGGCGGCGCCGGAGTGCTCCCCTCTTTGGCGCCGGAGGTCTGCCGTTGAAAGAAACCGCAAAGAGTCGGCAACGGCCATCGCTTTGCAGCACGATCCTATAAACTCGTGTTGTGGCAGGACGAAGAGACAGCAAGTGGGGCGAGTATTGGCACAGTCTGCGGTTCGCGTTCGGCTTTGCCCTTGTCTCGGTTCTGTTCTTCCCGGCGCCGTGGCTGCAGAGGCTTCTCATCGCCGTCTTCTCGGGCTTCGTATTCGGAAGCCTGTTCTTTGCCGCCGGCTTCGTTTTCAAGTGCCGGGTGCGATCCTTCGCGCTTTCGGTCATTCTCCGCACGTTCACGGTCTGCTCCTGCATGGTCGCGGGGCTGGTCGTGATCATGCCGATCGCCATCAGCCTGGACCGGCGGATGAACGGGGCGGCGCCATGGAATCCGCGAGTTCTCGAGGTCTTCGCGCAGATCGCTCCTCAGCAGATCCCGATCTGGTGCGGGATCGGCATTCTCGTCGCCTTCGGGATCGCCAGCTATTACGGAATCGACCGCCTTCTCGGCCCCGGAAATCTCTGGCGCAAGCTCACCGGGAAATACCATTCTCCCAAAGAGGAAGAGCGCATCTTCATGTTTCTCGATCTGAGGAACTCGACGACGCTCGCGGAGAAGCTCGGCAACGTCAGATTCAGCCGCCTTTGCCAGGATTTCTTCTGGGACCTCACAAACCCCGTGATCGATACCAAGGGAGAGATCAGCCACTACATCGGAGACGAGGCCGTTCTCTCTTGGCTGCCCAAGAACGGCCTTCCCAGCGCTCGCTGCCTCGACTGCTTCTTTCGAATGCGCGAGCAGATCGAGTCGCGGGCCGAGCACTACCGGAGCGAATACGGAATCATCCCCGAGTTCAAAGCCGGCGCCCATATCGGGCCGGTCGTCGCCGCCGAGGTCGGGGAGATAAAGAGCGAGATCGTCTTCCATGGCGACGTCTTGAACACGACCGCACGGATCACCGGCCTGTGCTCGGAAATGCGATCCGATCTCCTAATCAGCGGCGACCTGCTCCACAGGCTGACCTTGCCCGAGGCTCTCTCGGCCCAATCGCTCGGCATGAAGCTGCTCAAAGGCAAGGAGCAAGAAGTCGAGGTGGTAGCGGTCGCTTCGGGCCCCGCTGCTTCTTCCGGTCTTAATGCGGGTTTAGGCGGCACAGGCGTACCACGTGTGGTCGGCGCGACCTTGTCGGTCGATGAAGCCTCTCCGTCGCTACCCACTGATCGGCGGCGTTGACGCGAGTGAACGTACACTTTCTAACGTGCGATACGGAGCGCTGGTGGTCGGGCTATGCGGCGTCGCCTCGGCTTCGATCTTCGCGCGCTATGGTCTGGGAACCGGCTTCCCGCCCGAAGCGCTCGCGGCTTGGCGTCTGATCTTCGCGGCTCTCGCATTGGGCGCCCTCCAGTTGGCCAGGCGCGCCGACTTCCGCCTCCCCCGCGCCGATCTCCTTTGCGCGGGCGTGGCGGGCATCTTCATGGCCGTTCACTTCGCGACCTGGATCGCGTCGCTCGACTACATCTCGGTCGCACGCTCGACGCTGCTCGTCTCCACGTCGCCGCTTTGGGCTGGCCTGGCCGGACTCGCCGTTCCCAGCCTCAAGCCAAGGCCGGTGTTCTGGCTCGGACTCGCGATCGCGGCCGGCGGCGCCTACCTCGTCACGATGCAACAGGGCGCGATTCGGCTGCCGGCCGGCCCCGCGTGGATAGGCGACCTGCTGGCGGTGGTTGGCGCGATTTGCATCGTCCCTTATCTGGTCTTGTCCCAGCAGGTCCAGACGCGGATCGGCACGGTCCGGACCATCACGTGGATCTATACGGCGGGGGCGCTGTCTCTCTTATTGTTCCTCGCTCCTCAGAAGCGCTTGCCCCTGCCCCCAAGCCCCCAAGTTTGGGTCTCCATTCTCGGCATGGCGGCCGCAGCGCAGCTTCTGGGCCATGGGCTGCTCAACTATTGCCTGCGCCACTTTTCAGCCGCCCAGGTCGCCGCGGCCAGCCTTCTCGAGCCGGTCTTCGCGGCGGCTCTGGCTTGGATCTTCCTCGCTGAGCCCGTTTCCCTGGCGCAGGCGGCGGGCGGCGCCCTCCTCCTCGGCGGCGTCGGCCTGAGTCTGCGACCGGAACCAGGGATGTGATCGGTGATCAATGGCGGGGCGCCGGATTCCCAACCCCAACGCCCCATCGCCCCAATGGCGAACACCGGCCATGCCAAGATACAGACCTTGACCGACTCTTCGCCCCAGGAAGCCCTCAAGCGCGTCTTTGGATACGATTCCTTCCGTCCGCCTCAGGACAAGATCATCGAAACCGTCCTCGCCGGGCGCGATGCTTTCGTTCTGATGCCGACCGGCGGCGGAAAGTCGATCTGCTACCAAATTCCCGCGCTCGTCCAGGAAGGCACCGCGATCGTCGTTTCGCCCCTGATCTCGCTCATGCAGGATCAGGTCCAGGGCCTCGCCGCCAACGGAGTCGCGGCCGCCCTCCTTAACTCGTCGCTCACGGCTTCCGAAGCGGCCGCCGTCATCCGAAGGCTCCGCGCCGGAGAAGTCAAGATCCTCTACGCCGCACCGGAGCGGGTGAACATGCCCCAGTTCCACGAGCTTGTCGCGCAGGTGAAGCTCAGCCTGGTCGCGATCGACGAAGCCCACTGCGTCTCGCAGTGGGGTCACGATTTCCGCCCCGACTATGTTCAGTTGGGTGAGCTGCGCGACCGCTTCCCTTCCATCCCGTTCATCGCTCTCACCGCGACCGCCGATGCCCAAACTCGCAGCGACGTTCTCCAGCGGCTTCGGCTTCGGAGTCCGGCGGTGTTCGTCGCCGGATTCGACCGCCCGAACATTCGCTATCTCATCCGCCAGAAGGCAGACGCCAAGTCGCAGCTTCTCGATTACGTGAAAAGGCGCCCGAAGGACTCGGGAATCATCTACTGCCTGAGCCGCAAGCGCGTCGAAAGCGTGGCCGAAGAGCTGAAGCACAATGGCGTCCAGGCCGCGCCCTATCACGCCGGCATGGAAACGCCGGAGCGCAAGCGAGTCCAAGCCGCATTCACGAGAGACGAGATCCAGGTCGTCGTCGCCACCGTCGCCTTCGGAATGGGCATCGACAAGCCCAACGTGCGCTATGTGGTCCACTACGACATGCCGAAGAACGTTGAGAGCTACTACCAGGAGACCGGACGCGCCGGGCGTGACGGCCTTCCAAGCGATGCCCTCATGCTTTATGGCGCGGGCGACATGATCGGCATTCGCCGGCTGATCTCGAAGGGCGAGAACCGGCAGCAGGTGAAGATCGAGCTCGAGAAGCTCCAGTCGATGGTCGCCATCGCGGAGGCCCTTTCGTGCCGTCGTCAGCTTTTGCTTGGCTACTTCGGCGAGACCTTCGATCATCCTTGCGGCAACTGCGACATCTGCCTCGACGACCCCGACAAGTACGACGCAACCGACCAGGCCAAGCTCGCGCTCATGGCTGTTTACGAGACCGGCCAGCGGTACGGGATGACCTACGTCCTCGAGATATTGCTCGGCAAGGAGAGCCCACGCTCGCGCTCCGCCGGCCACGAGAAGCTGCCGACTTTCGGCGGAGGCGCGGAACTGCCCAGGGAGCACTGGGAGAGCCTGCTGCGCCAACTCGTTCATCTCGGCTACCTGAGGATCGATTCCGAAAACTACAGCGCGCTCAAGCTCACTCCGCTAACCCGGCCGATCCTGCGCGAGGGCCAAACGCTCATGCTGGCCAAGCCTCGCCTGAAGCCGATCAAGGAGCCCCGGAAAAGGAAGGAGAAGGCCGCTGGCGTCCGCGACCGGGCGATGTTCGAGAAGCTGCGAGGCTGGCGCGCCCGGCAAGCCGCGGCGGAAGGTGTGCCTCCCTTCGTCATCTTCGGCGACACGACTTTGACTGAGCTCTCGATCCTCAAGCCGAAGAGCCGCGAAGAACTGCTCCTCGTCAGCGGCATCGGCGAGCACAAGGCGAACAAGTACGGCGCCGAACTCCTGCGAGTCATCGGCACCTAGCGAGGATGCCGTCGCTTTGCATGGGGTCGACTTCGATAGTTAGGAGAGGCGTCAGGGGCAACCGCTCGGACCCCGCTCTCGGTCGCCGGTCGCAACCTGGAACAAGGGGTGGTAAGCCGTCTTTCCCCAAACCCAAGAACGAGTGACTGATCGCATCTCCAGCGTCTGCACGCAAGGCTGCGGAGCACTTTTCGACTTTCTTGCTCCTCGGAACTTCAACGCCGGGCTTGTATTGTGAGCGGCAAGAAAGTCGAAAAGCGAAGGCCTTGCGTGCAGACGCTGGAGATGCTTGGAGCCCGGCGTTCTTGGGTTTGGGGAAAGACGGCGGTTGGGGTTGGGAGGGTTTACCTAACCATGCTTAGGAGGCAACATGCACAAAAGCGCCCTCCTAGCGAGGAGGCCGTTGTGGAGTAAGTGCCTGAGTCTATCCCGTGGGCTTGCGAGTGAAGGTGAACTCCTGGGGGCCGAGGGAGAACTCGCCCTTGCTCTCGACGAGGCTACCGTTGCCCGCGTCGAACGTTCCCGTGAACGTGAAGTCGCCGGCAGCCTGTCCGTTGAAGTCGACCTGGACTTTCGTCGAAGTCTTGATCGTCTTCTTGTCGCTTGAGATCTCGAGAATCGTGCCGCTGCCCTCGAATCCCATGGTCCCGTTCTTCCAGACAACCGGGTAAATGTCGCCGACCTTCACCGGCTTGTCAGGTGTGAAGCTCGCAAGCTGAAGCAGAAGGGCGAGAAAGTCGACGTTCCCCATCGTCGGCGAGAACTTGTCCGGCATGTTGTTGGCCCGGACGTGAAGCACGAAGTCGGGCGGCAGCGTCGCCGAGTTGTTGGCGCTGAGTTGGAGGTTCGACATATGGACGGCGAGATCCGCGCCTCCCGTGTCGACCGCCTTGGCGACCATCATCTCGATGTCGAGGCTGATCTTCTGCTCACCCCCGAAGTTGATCGACTGCGTCGCGGCGTAGACGATCTTCTCGCCCTCCTTGTAGGTTCGCGAGAACGGAACCGAATCCTGCCGTACAGTCGCCGTTCCAAGCCCGATCAACAATGCCGAAGCCGCTACCGCAAAGACCTTCATCGAAGCTGTCCCAACTGCTCCAATCTACCCCGCGCCGCAGCCCTACAAGCGCTCAACGAATTCGTTGAAGTAGGGCCGCGAATCCCACGGGCCGGGCGCCGCCTCCGGGTGGTACTGGATGCTCACGGCGCCGGCGGCAGGCACCCGGATGCCCTCGACCGTCCCGTCGTTCAAATTCAACTGAGTCACTTCGGCCCCGGTCCCCGCCAACGAGTCGGGATGAACCGCGTAGCCATGGTTCTGCGATGTGATCGTCACCTTTCCCGTCTGGAGATCCTTCACGGGGTGGTTGCTGCCCCGATGCCCGAACTTCATCTTGAAAGTCTTCCCGCCCACTGCTTGGCAGAGGATCTGGTTGCCGAGACAAATCCCAAAGAGGGGCCGTTGGCCGAGGAGCGATTTCACCGTCTCCACGACCGGACCCAGGCGCGCGGGATCTCCCGGACCAGGGCTGAGCAGAATCCCATCTGGGCGGAACGCCATGACCTCGTCCGCCGAAGCCGTCGCCGGAAGCACGATCGGCCGGCAGCCGGCCGCCCAGAAGCGGCGGAGGATGTTGAACTTAAGGCCGCAGTCCAGGACGATCAGCCGCTTTCGACCGTCGTCGGGCTCTG